>CAZNAK010000153.1:0-5547 GCA_964570645.1 uncultured Cytophagales bacterium
GAGCGTTCAAGTTGCGACCTGTCTGGGCATTCAGGCCATATATCAGTTTCACTTGCACTCTACTTTTATCCCTCGCTTGGGCTTCTTGGAGCGGTTCATGAACACCGGTACACAACACCAAGTGCACCATGCTTCTAATGTAGAGTATTTGGATAAAAATCACGGTGGCTTTTTGAATATCTTCGATAAGATTTATGGCACTTTTCAGGATTTTGACGATCAGATTCGTGTAAAATACGGCGTTTTGCATCCGCCAAACTCTTACAATCCTTTAGCTATCGTAGCACATGAGTACAAGCACATTTGGAGAGACGTAAAAAAGGCCAAGAACGTTAAAGATGCGTTGATGTACATCTTTGGACCTCCAGGTTGGAGCCCTGACGGCGCGACACTTACCGTAAAAGAGATGCAGCGCGAACAAAAAATGAAAACTTCCGCCCAGGCACAATACGTGGAAGCGGTATAGACTTCAGATGTATTCTTCGAGGACTGCGTTCTTTTTAACCCGCACAAGACGTACTTAACTTTGCTTATCATAAAAGCTTCTGGCTACAAGCCTCAACAGTTTGTACTTCGATTACCTAAAAGAAAAGGCTAACTATCAAGGGGTTCAAGGATTGCCGTAAGCGGCACACTTTGAGTAAAATGGTAGTCATGTACGCATTTTGCTTTCAAAACCTTCATATTTAGCCTTCATATTGGTATATTTTTGGTAAATCAGTCAGGAGACACTTTCTTTGTATCACAAAAAAAACACTAAAACACCAACTGCTATGCAAGAGCTTGGGAAAAAATCAGGCACACACGGCCTTGAAAATCTACACATCACTGCACAAGAAGCTCATTGGAATCTTTCGCCTGCCGAGCTGACCGAACACACGCTTCGCTTAAACCAAGGGACACTTGCTGACAACGGAGCCTTAGTTTGTCAGACAGGAAAATTTACAGGCCGCTCACCTCAAGATCGCTTCATCGTCAAAGATGAAAAGACCGCAGATAGTGTTTGGTGGGGGAATATCAACAAACCCTTTGACCCAGAAAAATTTAATCAGTTACAAGAAAAGCTCATCGCGAGCCTTGCCGACAAAACACTTTATGTGCGGGATGCTTACGCGGGTGCTGATCCAAACTATCGGCTCAATCTCCGTGTAATTAATGTAAACCCGTGGCAAAATATGTTTTGTCATAATATGTTTCTACGACCAACCGATGAGGAGCTTGCCAATCACACTCCTGAGTTCACAATTATTCAAAACCCTTATTTTCATGCTGATCCAGAAGTTGATGGCACGCGACAGTCTAACTTCGCGATCATCAATTTTACCAAAAAGATTATCTTGATCGGGGGAACGGGCTACACGGGGGAGATGAAGAAGAGTATTTTTTCTATTCTCAACTACATTCTTCCGCACAGGCGCGGTGTACTCTCCATGCACTGCAGCGCGAATATCGGGCAAGAAAAACAAGATACAGCAATATTTTTTGGGCTTTCAGGCACAGGTAAAACAACGCTTTCGGCGGATCCAAACCGTCCACTTATCGGCGATGATGAACACGGCTGGACAGAAAATAGCGTTTTCAACTTTGAAGGTGGCTGTTACGCTAAGGTCATTGACTTATCCCAAGAAAAGGAGCCACAGATTTGGGATGCTGTCAAGTTTGGGTCTATTGTCGAGAATACTTCCTTTTATGAAGGGACGCGTACAATCGACTACGAAAACACTGAAATTACTCAAAACACACGTGTTTCGTATCCCATTCACTACATTGACAACTCGGTAGAGCCGTCAATGGGGGGAGTTCCCAAAAACATCTTCTTCCTAACTTGCGATGCTTACGGTGTGCTGCCTCCTATCTCAAAATTGAATGAGGGGCAGGCGATGTACCATTTTATTTCGGGTTACACGGCAAAAGTTGCGGGTACAGAAGAAGGAGTCACGGAACCACAAACCGCTTTTTCAGCCTGCTTTGGTGCTCCCTTTTTACCTCTGCATCCTACCAAGTACGCGGAGATGTTAGGTAAGAAGATTAAAGCAACAGATGTCAATGTATGGCTTGTAAATACAGGCTGGTCTGGTGGGGCATACGGTACAGGCTCGCGAATGAGTCTGAAATATACCCGTGCCATGATTACCGAGGCACTCAACGGTACACTGTCAAATGTGAAGTACAAAGAGCATCCAATTTTTGGAGTAAGAGTTCCGCAAACATGTCCAAACGTCCCCGACGAAGTGCTAAACCCGCGCCAAACGTGGACGGATAAGTCCGCTTACGACGAGCAGGCGAACAAGCTTGCTGAGTTCTTTATCAACAATTTCACGAGGTTCGCTGATTATGCAAATGATGAAATTATGGCTGGCGCACCTAAAGTGATGGCATCGTAATACCTAAAAATTCCGCGACAAAAAAAGCTCAGAACTTCGGTTTTGAGCTTTTTTTATTGAAAAATCAGTTTGTCAGGTGTATTAACCGAACAGGTGAGTGAATAATGATTTCTCCGTTAATAAACTCGGATTTTTCCCGTTCGGCAATTTCATCTAATAATCGCTCGTCAAAATTCATATCGTACTTTTATTCCTCAAGACTAGACCATGATTCTTGAGTCAATATACAAACTTCTCCTTACACTACCCGCCACAATACGTCAGCGAAGTAATCCCGTTGGTCGTAGAATATCTCCTTGGTCTGAAAGTTGTGTTTCTCGGCAAAGCTCTCAATTTGTCGAAGGCTATACTTTCGAGAGGTCTCAGTATGAATACTCTCATAGGGAGCAAATTTGATTTTTTTGTTGAGCCGCCTTAGATGAACGACCTGTCTCGACTTACTTACCAGATAGCTCCGTATAGCACCTGCCTCGGGATCATAACGTGGCCAAAAGATAAACGTATCCAGATCAAAGTCTGCGTCCAGCATTTTATTAATGCGTGTCAAGACGTTAAAGTTGAACGCGGCCGTTACTCCCTGCGAGTCGTTGTAGGCACTTAGAATTGTTTGTGGGTCTTTTCTAAGGTCGAAACCAATCAAAGCCAGGTCTTCTGTGCTGAGGTTCTCACGGAATTGTGATAAAAAGCTTTTTGTTGTCTCTGGCGTAAAATTACCAATATTAGATCCAAGGAACAGTGCGACGCGGCGCGTACCCGCTTTAGGGGCGACTTTTGCCATTGCCTCAAAGTATTCGCCTGTAATGGGCGCGATCTGAAGCTCAGGAAAGTCTGGCTGTAAGGTCTGAACGAGTGAGCGATTTGCTTCTGCGGAAATATCAATCGGGCGATAGGCCACGGGAACATCCTGCTTGATAAACTCCGAAAGCAAAAGTCGGGTTTTACTGCCGTCGCCCGCCCCAAGTTCGATGAGCTGAATACGCGCTGCACCTTCCGATATGGACTTTACGATGCTCTCGGCTTGCTCGTTAAATATTTCAGTTTCGCAGTCGGTTGGATAATACTCGGGTAACTGCATGATCTGCTGAAAAAGCTGGCTTCCGCATTCGTCGTAGAGGAGTTTAGAGGGTAGCTTTTTGGGATAACTGGTCAGGCCACGCAGTACTTCACGTGCAAAGTTATCTGTCGCTGTCATTTTAGAAAGTAGGTTTTGATGAAAGCAGAGTTTTTTCTCTGCAAAAATGGAATTTATTTTTTCTTGAATCGGTCGGGCACAGTGAACGGAAATGTAACAGGCTCGTCTTTAAGTTCAATGCGCTGAAAATCAACTTCAACGGTGGAGCGTTGTGGGGCATCTTGATAACGGTAATCTATGACGCTAAATCCAGAAAAGGGCATCAAAAGTTTGCCTCTAACGGGGCGAAAATCTCCGTACTCTACAAAGAGGTGATTATCCGAAACGGTATCCTGAATGTCCAATTTAACAAGCTTTTTGTTTGTACGACTAATCTGACTCTCGACATCAAAAATATCCATTTTTTGGGTGATCAGAAAGTTTTGCTCCCCTTTGATTACTTGCTCGTCATTACTTTCAAGCGGAAGCGTATTTCCCACAAACACAGCTTGTAACATCTGAAAATCCACCTCTACATTAAGCATTTTGGAAAGCCCTTTCATGTCATAGGCCGCGTACTCGTTCTTGAGGCGGTTGAGTACAAAGGCGGAGTCAGGACGTACTAACGCACGAAGCCCCTCAATACCAAGTGGGGCACGCAAAGACACCCACATCAAACTATCTTTAGCGATCCGTACAATGGCCGTGACCGAGATTCGTTCTTCAGGGTCTTCGTAGGTCAGTTTTCCACGAGCCTCAAGGAAGTCAAAGTCAACATTCTGAACGCCTAACTGCTCAGCAAGGGGCTTTTTGGTTTTGGAAGGTTTCTTTTTACAAGCACTTAAGCCAGCGAGTAGTAAAAGGAGGAGTCCTAGGCGGAAAAGTAGTTTCATTTTGAATAGACTTGCAAAGTTTAACGTCAAATATACAAACCTAAATTGCTTTTTACCGTACTTTGAAGTGCAAACTCATAATTTAAGCTTTTGACACTCCGAATAGTATTTCTTGTAGGATTACTTGTACCTTTTCTAGCAGTTGCCCAACTAGAAACCCCAAAATACAGTAATGAGTTTTTAACCCTTGGCGTTGGCGGACGTGCTTTGGGTATGGGTGGCGCACAGGTTGGCGTGACCAACGACGTAACTGCCGCCTACTGGAATCCTGCGGGATTGCTTGCCCTGCGCGATAAACACGAAATGGGGCTGATGCATACATCTTATTTTGGCGGAATTGCAAATTATGATTATCTCGGCTTCGCTACAAAATTAGATTCTAGTAACGTCATCGGAATTTCGGCGGTGCGTTTGGGCGTGGACGATATTCCTGACACCCGTTTTTTGATTGACGAAAATGGGCAGGTGAACTATGACAATGTAGGCTCTTTTGCAGAGGCTTCCTACGCCTTCATGTTCTCTTACGCACGGGAAGTGCCCTTTCGGCTAAAGCGTAAAAATAAGGAAGATAGCACGAGGTACCTTCAAAAGTATCGCCTGCGTCTGGGAGCCAACGCTAAGGTCATCTATCGAACGGCAGGGATATTTACGGAGGCATGGGGTTTTGGGCTGGACGTGGGCGCACAACTTCCCATTGGACGCTGGCAGTTTGGTTTAATGGCAAAAGATATAACAGGAACTTTTAACGCATGGTCGTTTAATACAGAGGCAGTTGAAGACGTTTTTACGGCTACGGGCAATGAAATTCCAACTAACTCCGTAGAAGTAACGCTACCCAGGTTGATACTAGGCGCTGCTCGCGATATTGCACTGCCCGCCAACCTCAATTTAATAACGAGTCTCTCGTTGGAAACCACGTTTGATGGACGAAGAAACACGCTCATTCAATCTAACTTCGCTTCTCTGAGTCCAAACTTAGGCATAGAAGTTGGTTACCAGAATGAGGTGTTTTTGCGAGCGGGAGTAGGAAACGTCCAAGAAATTGAGGATTTTGACGGTACTCAGAACTGGAGCTTACAGCCCAACTTTGGGGTAGGGGTGCAACTCAAAAAGTTTACCATTGATTACGCACTGACCAACTTAGGTCAACAACTTGACT
>CAZNAK010000153.1:5557-6015 GCA_964570645.1 uncultured Cytophagales bacterium
AACCCGGAAGCTGCGGCTGCTCGTGGAAAGTGGAAAGATATAGAGTTTCTCAAACCAAAGCAATGATGAAACGAATACTCCAACTGCTCATGATATTGATGGGGGGTAGCACGATGGGGCTTTCCCAAACTGAAACACCCTATGATTGGATTGAATTTGACAACATAGTTTTCGCAAAAGTTCGGGCTAACACAAAGGGGATCACCCGCATTCCGCAGGAGGTGTTGGCAAAAGTACCCCTTTTCCCGACGGGACCGCGCGTTGATCCGAAGCGTTTTCGGGTTTTTTACCGGGGCGAAGAAATTGCCATACGGGTTGTTGGAGAAGAGGACGGAAGCTTTGACCCGGGTGATTACATCGAAATCTTTGCACAGCCCAACGACGGTAAGCTAGAACTGGAGGTCTATGATGATCCAGATCATAAAACAGATCCAAACCGTATGCTTTTCACGGAGCAT
>CAZNAK010000154.1:0-5986 GCA_964570645.1 uncultured Cytophagales bacterium
ATTTTTTAATGCCACTGTCTCTGGTGGTGTAACGGTAACAAGTGCGCAGCTTGTGGATCCGGCTGTTGATCCCATGTTTGAAGATGCTGCTAATGGAAACTTCGCATTATCGGCTTCTACCTCAATCGCAGTGGATAACGGTAAGACTAATTTTGCGGAGAGTCAAGTTGGTAATGTTGACTTAACCTTGTCAACTTCACGTACAGTAGGAACGAATCCAGATTTGGGTGCTTTTGAGTACGTAGAGACAGGAGGACTTATAGCTCGTGTTGAGGAACAAGGTAGTAACTACCTAGGTTCAACTGATGGTTTGACACTTTTCCCTAACCCTACCACAGGAGGGTTCACAGTACGACTAGATGAGCGTTTTGCTGCAAAAACAGTTAATATCTCAATCTTGAATGTACAAGGACAAGTGGTAGAAGCTCTTGATACAGAAGTCACAACTTCTGTAAAGCTTAACTTAAGCGGAATGCCATCAGGTCTGTATTTTGTCGAATTGAGTGCAGATGACGATTTTGAGCGGATCAAGGTCATCAAAGAATAAAGATTGAAGAGCTAACTCATCTGTGTCTGTGATATGAGTTAGCTCTCTAATTTTTTAGTGAAATATAACCAGAATGAATAATGACTAATAAGATCTCTTTGATCCAAAAAGGTTATTGTTTACTGTGGTTATTACTTTTCTATAAAGCATGAGCACAAAATACCGTTTTGCAAAAAAGATATTTACCTACTTTTTCTGTTCTTCTTTTTTTGGAAGCTTAGTTGCCAGAGTATTTAATAATAAATTGAAATACGGCTGGACCGACGTAGTGGTAGATACAAGTGGAAAATACATCAAGGCTAAAACAAAGGCCCAAATTTTTTGGGGGATCTATGAGAGTGCCGAACGACGTTTTGTAACGCAATACCTCACAGACGAATATGATGTGCTAGAGCTAGGTAGCAGTTTAGGTGTAATATCGTCTTTAATCATGGAACAACTCAAGGGGAATAAAAGACTCTTTTGTGTGGAGGCGAATCCAGATTTAATTGAAAAGATTAGAGTAAATCTATCAGAAAACACCTCGAATAAAAACTACACGATATCGAACCTAGCTGTCTCCACAAACAATGAAAGAACATCATTTGCAAGAGGAGCAAGTACATTAGCTGGTCGATTATCTTCACTGAGTTTGACAACCGAGAGTGAGACATTTAGTCTTCAAGCTTCTACACTCGGTGAAATATGTACTTTACATGGACTCGGAGATTATGTATTAGTATCAGATATTGAGGGTGCTGAAGCGTTTTTTATCAATACACCTCCTGGCGTTAGTGGGTTAGATTCATGTAAATTACTAATCATTGAATTACATAATACCCCTACCCATACAGTAACGCAGTTACGGAACACCTTAGTCAATGATCATGTGTTTAGAGAACTAAATACGCACGGAAATGTCTTCGTATTCAAAAAAGATTAAAATTTATTGGCTAGCAGTAACGCCAACGCCTTACAATAAATACTTATTTGACGCATTAAAAAGCAATAAATCATACTATAAGTTCTATCTTTATTATGCAAAGCCATTAAATAAAGACCTGCCTTTTGAAACTAATGAACTCGTTTTAAGTGAAGATCGCTACATTAATAAGAAGTTCTTAATAGATTTTTCTTTATTAATAAAGGCGTTTGATAAGAATAACTTATTTACATGTGTGGGTTGGAATGATCCTACTAAGCTTTTAATTCTTTTAATAAGAAGCTTATTAAAGCTGCCTTATGGATTTTGGAGTGACTCTGTTCCTGATAATGTAAAAGGCAAAAATCATTGGAAGGCTATTATTAAAAGATATGCACTAAAAAATGCAACAGTTGTTTTCACTACAGGTACAGTAGGGATAGATCAGATGAGAAAAAATCAATATTTTACAGATATGTCCAGATTAATATCTTTACCAGTATTTGTACCTGTGCCAAGTAAAAATAGATACAAGGAAAAAGAGGATGATAATACATTAAGGATGCTAGCCCTAGGAAGACTTATACCACGAAAAGGGTTTTCGGAAGTTATAAAAGTTGCAGAAGAACTCAAGAAACGTAATGTAAATTTTACAATAAATATTGCTGGTACAGGTGAGCTAGAGTCTCAGCTAAAAAGGGATATTAGAGAAAAAGGGTTAGAGAAGAATATACATATGCTAGGCTGGGTTGAACCAGCTAGTCTTGATAATTTATACGCTAACTGTGATTTACTACTCCACTTGGTAACACAGCCAGATCCCTACCCTGTTGTGGTGCTTATTAGTTTGGCAAATGGTGTACCCGTAATTGGCTCAAGCTTAGCAGGTTCTGTTAGAGATCGTATTAAAGATGGATATAACGGATTTATAGTCCCTCCCAGTAATTGCAACTATGTTGCGGATATACTGTGCAAAAAGGTACTCAATGATAAAACTACAATGTTGCAGCAGCTCTCAGAGAATGCCTACATGGATGCAAGACAGTGGAGTGTGGATAAAGGTGTAGAAATTGTTTTAGACCATTTGGTCAAAAAACATAGAGCCGAGTAATGCAAGTTGTCAACATAATAGAAGAAGGTCGCTTTGGAGGACCTCAAAAACGCATCACAGAGGTAGCCCGAGAGCTACTAAATAAAAATAATGTTGAAACCCTGGTTCTACTTCCCCAAAAAAATGCAGAGGCATTTACAGAGTATCTAGCAGAAAATAACGTACTCTTTAAGCAGTTGCCTTTAAATCGCCTGACGAAATCACCTTGGGGTTTGATGAAATATTTTTTGCTCTTTTTTTATGAGCTTTATCTATTGTGCAAGGTACTGCGTCAGGCCGAACCAGACGTGGTTCACTGCAATGGCTCATGGCAAATAAAAGGAATACTAGCGGCTTATATATTGCGCATACCATCTGTATGGCATCTAAATGACACCTATTGTCCTACACCTGTACGCATAGTTTTCAAATTACTATCCCGCCGCCTTCCTAACATACATTATATCGTTGCCAGCAGAAGAACTGCTAACTATTACCTGCCAGCAGAAGAAAAAAGAAAGACCATAACCTTAGTAGAAGCACCCATTGACCTGAATAAATTTTCTAATACAACTAATATAATCCCTTTACCTATAATCACTGCTCATGCAGGAATAAAAATAGTTACGGTTGGTAATGTAAACCCCGTTAAGGGATATGAGGTATTTCTGGAAGTCGCAAACCAGCTTAAACGTATTAATAAGGAACGGATACCAGTACATTTCTTTGTGGTAGGCGCGTATTTAGCTAACCAGAGTCGTTACAAGGCACAGCTCCTCGATTACAAAGGCAAAAAGCAATTAGACAATGTTCACTTTTTGGGTAGTTCTAAAGAAATACCTGCTGCGTTAAAAGCAGCAAATATTTACCTTTGTACTTCACATTATGAGTCTTCACCTATATCAGTATGGGAAGCTATGGCAATGGGAAAAGCAGTAGTGGCTACGGATGTTGGGGATGTGAAAAGAATTTTTGAAGAAAATGATTGCGGAATTGTCACAAACACCAATGATCCAGAGAGTCTGGCTAATAAAATCTTACAGTTACTTGAGTCTCCAACACAAATCACCGAATTTGGGGAAAGAGCTATACAGGTAGCACAACAAACTTTCGGCTTAGATAGCTGTGTAAAAAAACATTATCACGTTTACCAAAAAGCACTTCGATCATGTACATCTTAGGACTGAATACCTATCACGGCGACTCATCAGCCTGTATTTATCAAGACGATCAGCTAATTGCTGCTACGGAGGAAGAAAGAATTCGCAGAATTAAGCATTGGGCGGGACTTCCCATCGAAGCCATTCGGTTTTGTGTTCGTGAGGCAGGAATTTCTCTTCAGGAAGTGGACTATATCACAGTTTCGCGCGATCCAATGGCTAAAATTACCCAAAAAGGATGGTATGCTTTTAAAAAAGGTGTTAGTTTAAAATCGATCCGAGATCGAGCCAAAAATAGTTTTGGAATCAATAACCTCAAAGAAACAATCGCTCAAGAGTTTGGAGTTGACCCTAAAGTATGGAAGGCAGAGGTTAAGTTTATTGAGCATCACCGGAGTCATCTGGCAAGTGCCTTCATGATTTCTCCCTTTCAAGAAGCCGCACTCCTTTCTATTGATGGAATGGGAGACTTCACTTCTACCATGCTGGCAACGGGAAAAGGCAACCAAATAACAGTGTTAGACACCGTATCTTACCCACACTCAGTTGGTATTTTTTATACTACATTCACGCAGTACTTGGGTTTCCCTCATTATGGCGACGAGTACAAAGTGATGGGACTTTCACCTTATGGCGAGCCAAAATATGTTGATCAGCTTCGTGATGTCATTAAGGTCAAACCTAACGGACTATTTGAGTTAAATGGCAAGTATTTCAGGCACTTTAAAGAAGGGGTGAATATGCAATGGGATGGAGGCACGCCCACCATTGAGCCTATCTTTTCTGACGAACTTAAAGCTGCCTTTGGACCAGCTAGAAAAAAAGGCGAAGAGTTAACGCAAGCACATAAAGATTTGGCAGCTTCTGTACAGGCGGTCTGTGAGGAGGTGATCTTTTCTATTGCTGAAGTACTTTATCAGAAGACAAAGCTGCCTTATCTCTGCTTAGCAGGCGGAGTAGCACAAAATTCTGTTGCTAATGGAAAACTCATCGAACGTACTTCGTTTGAAAAGCTATTTGTACCACCTGCGGGACATGATGCAGGAACGGCAACTGGCTCATCTCTATTTTTCTATCATCATGTGCTTAAAAATCCGCGCCCAGCTTTCCAAAACCAAGCGTACACAGGAGCTAAATTTACTAATGAGGAGGTAAGGGCGTTTCTTCAGGAACGTGGTATTGAGTTTAACGAGTGTAGTGATGAAGAGCTTTATGATATCGTGACAGCATCTTTATTGAATGCAGGCGTGGTAGGCTGGTTTCAGGGACGTGCAGAGTTTGGACCAAGGGCCCTGGGGAACCGCTCTATTATCGTAGATCCAAGAAGAGACGATGCCAAGACACTTCTTAACCAGAAAATAAAGAAGCGAGAAAGTTTCCGTCCATTTGCCCCTTCCATTTTAAAAGAGTTTGTCACGGAATACTTTGAGCAGACCGATGATGTCCCTTTCATGGAAAAAGTGTTTCAGGTTAAGCCTGAAAAGCAGGACATTATCCCAGCAGTCACCCACGTAAATGGAACAGGGCGACTTCAGACAGTGAGTCAAGAGGACAACCCTCGCTATTATCAGTTGATCAAGCACTTTGGAGAGCGGTCTGGTGTCCCCATTTTACTTAATACCTCTTTTAATGAGAATGAGCCAATCGTTAACACACCTGAACATGCACTAAACTGTTATTTGAGAACTAAGATGGATATGTTGGTACTTGAAAACTGTGTGATTCGTCGTTCTTAAACTAAAGCACCCTAACGCGAGTGAGGCGGAAAAAAATCAATAAGCGTTTGAAGCTTTATTTTGGGGGTATGCTAAAAAAAGTAGGATTTCCTTCTCTTTTGGGGAGGAGCTAAGAGTAAAATAACTGATGATCATGGGGTTATGAAATTATTCGTGCTACATTGCAAAAGCTCTACATTTTAGAAAGTTAAGGCTTTTGTAGGGCTTGTTACATCACTCCCCCGCCCAAGCCTCACGAAGTGCAAGCTGTTTATCTGTAGCCTCAGGGTTTAATTGCAAATAGTAAGGTAGTATTTCACTAGTTTCAAAAAGGCTCCCTTTTAACTTTTTCATTTTTTTCTTACCTCTTTTCCCCTCACGGATCACCTCAACGACAAGCTTATCCCCAACTTCCCCCTCCTCAAACAACTTCCCCAGCGTTTCTTCTATAGTATCAATACTTAACTCCTCGCTATTGATGGACTTGATTACATCGCCTTCTCGGTAACCCATTTTTCTGCCCATAGCGTCTAGCTCGCTAATATCACTGATCAAAAACGTCTTGCTGTATCC
>CAZNAK010000155.1:0-5976 GCA_964570645.1 uncultured Cytophagales bacterium
CTTTTCTGGGCAGCTTATTTTTTTCGGGAGCGTCTTTCTAGCATTCCGTTATTTGAGCGCGGGTTCACCTTCCTTCGTGGGCTTCGTGACGGACTTTTGAGTATCGGGAAGATGCCACTTCGCCTACGCATCCTGTATGTTGGTCATTCTTTCACTATCTGGGTGCTTTATTTTGCCATGACATGGATTTTATTCCCTGCCATGCCAGCTACGGCGCACTTAGGCATTTCGGCGGGCTTTGTCGTATTGATGATGGGTAGCCTTGGGATGGTGATGCCCGTGCAGGCGGGAGTGGGTTTTTATCATATTTTTGTCACGATGGGGGTTGCAGCTTTTGGTGTAGCTTGGGAAGACGGCGGAAACTTCGCCTTTCTAATCCATACCTCGCAGGTACTTGGAATCATATTAGTGGGCGGGATTTCCAGTATTTTTTTGATTATCGAACTCTCAAAAAAGAAACAAAGAAACCACTAATCATGAATCGAACATTCGCCTGATTACCTTTCGATACACCTCCTTGGCAATCTGATAGCCATCGGGCAGCGCACGAATAAAAGCCCCACCAACCAAGCCAGAATTAAGTTCCAAAACTTTTAATTCATCTTCCTCCGTCTGGATAATATCAACCGAAGCAAACCGCATCTGCAATGTTTCAACGGCTTTTTTTGCCATTTGCTTGAGTGGCTCAAAAACTGGAGCTTGCCTCTCTAAAATTTGGGGTACTGCCCCACCACTGAGGTTATTTTTTTGTAAGAGCGTTAGTTTTTCTCCCGCCGCATGAACTGCTTCGAGGGAAAGCCCCTCGGGAACGGGTAAGTCCTCAAAAAGTTCTGCTACATTTCGCTTGCCGTCAGCCACCAAAAAAGGAACTTCTTTGGCATAAACCAATAATGGCTCCCCGTCAAGCATAATCAGCCGATACTCCGTTCCCACCTTTTCCCACTTCGATAGGCACAAGTCACGGCTATCGCGCCAAAGTTGCTGAACAGCAATCTCTAGGGTTCGTGGGTTGTGAATAAAGAAAACATCATTCCCCCGTGTCCCTTTATTGGGTTTGGCTACAAGCCGAAAGTTATATTTTTTGGCAAACCGGTTGATTTCTGACCACACGCCTTCCTGCGAAACCCAACCTGCTTGATCGGGGCGCATGAACAACGTATGGTTTACTGTCGGAAGGTCTGCTTTTGTCAGAAGTACAGTGGTGGCTACTTTATCCTGTGCAAGCATTTGTGCCGTCACGCTATTCAGGTCGAGCTGGTAACCATAGACGAAGTGCGACTGATGCTCACCCGACAGTCGTGCTACCCAGTCTCCTGAAGAAAAATCAAGTCGCAAATTTTCTTCCTCAGAGAGTTCTCGAAGAATGCGGACGAGGTTCCGTTGGCGATATGCGGCGTAATTTTCGATGTTAAGAGTTTATTATTAATTTGGAATTACGAATAATTTTAATAAGTTATTATGTATCTCTTATTTTTTTGACGGGTACTTAATTATATGTTTCATCCTTTAAAATAATAATATTAAATGGCTACACAAAAAGCAAAAAATACCGAAGAACAAGTTGTACAGTGGTTGAAAAGCAAGGGTTATGAAAATATCCGTGCTGTCAGCGTAGAGGATTATGATGATCCTGCTAGCCTTGTTCGCCAACGCGATAATGAAAGTTTTACGCCTAGGTTCACGGCACGTAAAGATAACCGTAAATATTATTTTGAACTTGCGGCAAAGAAAGTAAAGGCGGCCAAAGATCGTCTGATCTCGAAGTGGACACTTTTATCTGAAATTGCCGAAATTCGTGACAGTGAGTTTCACGTTTTTGCTCCTTACGGCACGTTTAGCTTCACTAACCGTGTTCTCAAGAATCACGATATAGAAGCCAGTGTCGTCAAAATCTAGTGCTTCGCCTAATGTAAAGTAACTTACACCGTTGATCCATACAGACTGGAAAAGTTTTTGTTAGATCAACGGTATTCTTATTTTGTGCTCAATCTAATCCATGAAATACCTACTTTCACTTTTCCTATTCTTTTTGCTTTGCCAAATACAGGGGCAGACAAAAATAAAAGTACACGATAAAGCTGGTAACCCTGTTTCAGGCAGAATTATTTTTGATCCTCTTGGCCAGTCTGCGGAACTCGACGCGCGTGGCGAAGCTTCTGTGCTAATGGGTATAAGTGAAGTACCTGCCAACATTGAACTTCTCGGTAATGATACCTTTGAGTTCGCCTCAGCCACTTACGAGCCTACTACCTCCACCCTAGATATACTTGTCCGCCTGATTACTCGGCGAATGCAACTTGCCATTTTTGATGCCTCTGGTAGCCTGATTGGGGCAAATGTCGCGGTAAGTTTGCAGGAATTTCCTGAGCTTGGTACGCAAGTCACCGATGAGACAGGGATCATGGTATGGCGCATCCCCAAAAATTATGACATCAAAAATCAAGGGCTGCATATAAAAGTGGGTAGCGTTATTGCCTCTGAAAAAAACCTCACCTCCACGGGAGATGGCTTTCATCTCAGGCTTGATCCCAAAATTACTTTTACCATTCGAGATGCCGTTACTCAAAAGCCTCTGCCCAATAAAGTTGTCCTTGTAAGAGGTGAAATGTTTGATAGCAATAGTAAAGGTAGATTTTCTCATTTTGACCTCAAGTATAAAAACGAAGATATTGAAGTTGAAGGGTGTAAGCTCGTGGGTATCCAAAAGACAGCCTCAGGTTTGGACATTCTTGTAGAAGTCACTAAGCCTGAGGCTTCTGTAACCTTGGACTCGGGAACGGAGGTTGAGCTTATTGAGGAGTTTGACACCATAACCGTGGATGTCGGCAGGGATTTCGGGCGCGTACTGGACGAACTAGATAATCAAAAGCTTTTTTTGATTGAAAGTAGTACGCGACTACGTACAGAGATGGAATATCTTCAAAAAAAGCTAGCCAATGATAGTCTGACATCAGAAGGACAAAAGGAGTTGGAAAATTATCTTACTCGAATATCTAATGAGCTAATCAACAATGAGTTAGAGTACCAAGATATTCAACACCGAGCCCGGCTTATCGTCGATGAGATGAAGAGGGATATTAGCCTAAAAGACTCCCTTAATGAGGCTACTAACGAGCAGCTTCAACAAACGTTAGAGGAAGAAAAACGTCAGGAAGCCGAGAACCGTCGTAACCTTATTATTTCAGGTGGGATCATCGTAGCCGTACTTATTTTTGCTTTCATTTTGCTGTTTTTTGCCCGTAAGCTCCAACGTCAGCGCAACGATCTTAGCCGTGTCTCCAAGACTCTGGAGGACAAAGTGAACGAACTGGACGAGGAACGAAAGAAAGTAGGTGCGCGAAATGCCGAAATTACAAGCCAGAATGCGAAAATTGTAGATAGCATCCGCTATGCTCAAACTATTCAAGCTTCAATTCTACCCTCGAAAAACCAGATGAAGCGTTTGCTCAAAGACTTCTTTGTGATTTACAGACCTAAAGATATTGTTTCTGGAGATTTTTATTGGTTTTCACACCTTCTTAGTAATGATGGAAAAGGGCGTTCGTTTATGGCTGTCGTGGATTGTACAGGGCATGGTGTGCCGGGAGCCTTTATGTCGATCGTAGGAAATGACCTTTTGAATGAAATCATCAACCAGAACGGAGTCCATGACACCTCGCGGATTCTTGACCTACTCAACAAAGGAGTCAAAAAACGCTTCCGACAGAGCGAGTATCTAAATAATGATTCCATGGATGTGGCTTTATGTGCTATTGAAAAGTACGATAAACAGTTTGTTGTAACATTTTCTGGAGCTAAATTACCCCTTTATTATTTTAATGCAGAGAAGCGGGTGGTAGAGAAAATTAGAGGAGGCTTAAAGTCGGTTGGGGGGCGACACAAGAAAGAGCCAGAGTATCCTCCGACCAAAATCGGAATAAGAGATGGTGATGCTATATATATGACCTCCGATGGCTTTCCAGATCAAAATGATGCGAAAAACCAGAAGATTGGAATGAAAATGCTTCAGGACAAAATTCTTCAAATCGCCAACGAGCCAATGGAAGCCCAAAAAGAAGAACTCGAAAATATGCTCGATAGTCATCAGGGACAACAAGAGCAGCGCGACGATGTAACCGTAATTGGCATCCGATTTTGAGACAGCTTCAGCTACGGCCCCGAGGAAGGGATTATATCGTACCACTCCATAAGGGCGTTTCCCTAGCTATACCACTTATTCCGAATCAGGTCAATGTCAACTGTTATTATGCAGACCAGCCAAGGACAAGTACGATCCGTTCGGGCGACTTTGTGGGTAGCGTAGCGGAAGGGGGTAGCGTTAATTACCAAAGTATCTCGTTAACGCCGCACGGAAACGGTACACACACCGAATGTTATGGGCATATTTCCAGTGATGGCTTCACAATCATTGATTGTCAGATTCCTCCTTTCTTACTTGCGCAGCTCGTTACCATTTCCCCCAAAGAAAAAGGTGAAGATCAGGTTATTTCTTGGGAAATACTCCAAAAGCACCTTACTGTACCTGCTCCCGAGGCACTCATCATCAGAACGCTTCCAAATAGCAAAAATAAACTTAAGCGTGCTTACTCGGGCACAAATCCACCTTATCTAGCACCAGAGGTTGGTAGAAAGCTTCAAGAATGTAACATTACGCATTTGTTAATTGACCTTCCATCAGTAGATCGGGAGGAAGATGCAGGAAAGCTCGCTGTTCACAAGGGTTTTTGGAATTTCCCCAGTGCGCCACGCCATCACGCGACCATCACGGAGCTTATTTTTGTACCTAACCACCTTACCGATGGCAACTATGCACTGAACTTACAGCTACCCAGGATTGCGTTAGACGCTGTACCCAGTCAACCTATTGTTTATCCTTTACAATAAATTTATAATTGGTTTTTATATCATTCTGAAATTTACAATATTTGTATATTATCCTGAGCAACAAATTTATCTATGTCCAGCCAAGAAAAGAGAGCTTTCTTATTGTTAAAATCCGTCATCTTCCATTATCATGGACTTGATGAGGAAGAACAGGAACTCCTCAATCAAGCAGCTAAAGAGCTAGATGCCGAGGAAGAACTTGCTTGGGCAAACGACTTCATTGCCGAAGACTATTATGATGCCTTTGACAGAGCGCGAAAATACCTAGCAAGTATCATGAATGAGCTTCCACCTAATCGTAGGCTCGAACACCTCAACAGTGTATGGAGTGCCAACATGAAAAAAGGGTACGTCAGTGAGATGGAAGCTATGGGGATCATAAAACTAGCCAGAGACTGGCAAGTGGAAAAAGAATTAATTGCGACTATCCGTCGCTGATGCTTCATTGTGCTTCAAATCTATTTCATTCGCCTTACTCTGATCACAGCCTACAAAAAAACATAGTCCAAGAAATAATATTACCTGAACAAAAAGTAGTTTTTTAAGCATATTACCTTAATAGTTTGTTAGAACAATAAAGGCAAATATAAAAAGTGTGAAGAAAAACGCAAATCACGCACAATTCGGCTCACAAAAATTAAGTACTTTTTCCGTCATATTCGTAGTAAAGCGGATCGGGAAATAAAAACGTAAATCCAAGTTCTTCCGTAAGTTTTGCACTACTGATAACACGGGCAGAGTTTGTGGTTACCTTTTCAAATACCGGTGACTCAAAGCCAAAAGCAGCCGCGTTTTTGAGATAGACCGCTCGCCGTGTAGGATGATAAGGCGAAACGGCATTTAGCGTTAGCGAAGAAATATCGCTGGATAAAATAAAAAAAATTAGAGCAATCATATCTTCCTGATGAATATAGTTTACGGGCATCTGACCTGTATCAATTTTTTTGCCTGCAAAGTACTTACCGGGGATACGTTGCCCGCCAATAAGCCCACCGCAGCGCAGGATGACGGCATTAAATTCAGACTGACTTCGCCAAACCTCCTCTGCTTCAAAGATGTGTAAGCTACCCGCCTCAGTGGAAGTTCTAGCCA
>CAZNAK010000156.1:0-5962 GCA_964570645.1 uncultured Cytophagales bacterium
CATTTTCCAATAAGTCTATTCTTGAAAAACTTAAGAGATGGATGTTAGAAATTGTTGATAACGGCTGGCTCCCGCCAATTGATAGAGATTATGCAGGCAGGACACTCTCTTGTCGTGCTGACCAACAACCGTAACGACGTGGATTTGCTCAAAGAAACCTATGAAAGTAAAAGCGTTTTTACGGTCTTCGGAGAGCTGGATGCCCCTGAGATGTTTGAACGTGCCAATATGGACGAAGCCGCCTCGGTGCTACTCAACTTTCCCAACGACTCCGATGCGCTGGTTTACCTTATCAATCTCCGCAAGTCGTACAAGTCCTCTAGCGTAGTGGTTTCGCTGCAAAACCCTGAACTCAAAGACACGTTTTATCACGCAGGTGCGACTCATGTTGTTGCCGAGCGGGACATTAGCACAAAACTGATTGCCAGCTTTGTCTTTGAACCCGATGTGGCGCAGTTTACCGAAGACCTAATGACCACAGCCGCCTCAGACCGAGACCACGACATTTTTGAGTTTTTGGTCAAAGAACCGAACCCTTTTAACGGTAAAAACTGCTGGGACGCTTTCGTGGAACTCAAAAAACAGGAAAATGCCATCTTGATTGGTATTACCAAGCCACGGGAAGGAGGCTTTGAGCTTATCAAAAATCCTGATGAAAATATCATCATCGAAACTGGCGATTACTTAATCTTAATCACGGATGGTAAAGTAAAGTCGGACCTTGAAACCTCTTTTGAGACCAAAGAAGGGAGGGTTTAGAGAACTTTTTCTACTCCCGAACGCCTACTACTACGACAAGCGGTCACGATACATCTCATACCCGAAAGATTTGACCAGTCGGAATGTGCCGTCAGCCTGCCAAATACCGATACTTGGATGCTTTACGCCGTTAAAATTACTCGTTTTGACCATCGTGTAATGGATCATGTCGTCAAAAATGATCTGATCGCCTACTTTTAGCTCACGGTCAAACGAATAATCTCCCATAAAGTCCCCCGATAGGCAAGTTGTTCCGCCAAAACGGTAGGTAGAATAACCTTCTCTGGCGTCTGTTGCTCCAAAGATTTTAGGTTTGTAGGGCATTTCGAGGCAATCAGGTGTATGCGCGGTGAAAGACACATCTAACATCGCGACCTGAATGCCACCGCTATCAAGAATATCTTCGACCCGAGAGACCAAATACCCTGTATTTAATCCCACTGCCTCGCCGGGTTCAAGAATGATTTCGAGGTCATATTTTGCTTTAAAATCGCGAAGCAACCGAACCAGTAAATCTACATCGTAATCTTCCCGCGTGATGTGATGCCCGCCGCCCATATTGAACCACTTCAAACTCGGGAGCAAATGCCCAAACTTCTCTTCTACAATGGCTAAAGTACGAGCTAAAGCGTCGGAATTTTGCTCGCAAAGCGTATGAAAATGTAGTCCTTCGATTCCTTCGGGTAGTTCAGGGAGTTTATCTGCCGTCATTCCAAACCGTGTTCCTGGTAGGGTAGGATTGTACAAATCCACTTCTACTTCTGAGTATTCAGGATTGATCCTTAGCCCCGGTGAGCAGCCCTCGGGCATAAGGGCTTTGAATTTCTCCCACTGCGAAAGCGAGTTAAAGGTCAGATGGTTACAATACTTCGTCATTTCCGCAAACTCCTCTTCAAAGTATAGCGTCGCGTAGGCGTGTACCTCTCCGCCAAACTCTTCGGCAGCGAGCCGTCCCTCGTGCAGCGAACTTGCCGTAGAGCCAGGTAAATATTCCCGTAAAATTGGGAAAGTACTCCACATGGCATAGCCCTTTAGGGCACAAATAATTTTACAATCTGACTCGCGCTGGACGTAAGCAAGACGTTCGAGGTTTTCCCGAAGCCGCTTTTCTTCCAACACATAGCAAGGCGAGGGGATCGCTGACCACTCTACGGTAGGCGCGGTATGAAGGTTTGACATGGGCACTAGTCGCTTATCAAGACTGCATCACGCAGCTTAAACATTAAATGATTGAGGTCTGAACGGTTCAGTTCAAGCGTACCATTGAGGATAATCCGCTGATCACTGGTCACTCTGAAGGGTTTTGCCGAGTAAATTTCGATGACTGTCTCTGGACCCGCTGCACCACAGAAAAAACAGCTCGCAAAAGGGAATGCAGAGAGTACAAAATAGTCTTCGCCGACCTCAAGCGGGATTACGTAGCCGCTCACCGTAACTTTTGTCCCTTCTAACTTCGTGATATCTTCACTGAAAATCGGGTAATTAATGTTAGCCGCAAACTCTTCATTGTAACGTTTTTCGTACTCTACTTTTGAGAGTTCTCGCCAGAGATTTTGGGAGAATGCGTTTGATGTAAGCAGAAAGAAAAAGCAACTTATCGCGAAAAGCTTTTTAGAAAATATTGTTGATAATGTGTTTGATGAAATCATTTCCAATAATTAGTACCATTAAGAGTAGGAGAAAAATCATACCGACACGCTGAGCGTGTTCTAAGAACTTATCGGCAGGTGGTCGCCCCGCGATGATCTCATAAGTCAAAAATATGACATGACCGCCATCTAGGGCAGGAATCGGTAAGAGGTTCATAAAAGCCAAGATCATGGAGAGCATACCCGTCATCACGATCACAAAGCCCAAACTAAAATAGGGCGGGAACTGACTTGCAATCCCGATAGGCCCACTAATGGCTTTACTTGGATCAATATCGCCCGAAAACATCTTCCCAAATGACTTAACCGTAAGTAAAACAGGGCTTACGGCACGTAAAGTACCCGCTTTAAATGCTTCTGTGATGGTGTAATCGCGGTGCTCCATCTTGAGGGTAGAGGAGGCATGAAAGCCCATTTTACCGTTTTCAGTAAGCGTTATCTGCAATAACTTCTCGTTGCCATCGCGCTCGATAAGCACATTAACCTCTTTGCCGGCTTTATCCGAAAGCGCAGGGGCGAGCTGATCATAATAATTGATTTCCGTTTCGTCGATCTTTACCATGCGATCTCCCACCTGCATACCCGCCTGCTGGGCAGGAAGCCCTTCGGATAGCTTACCTATCGTAAAAGGCTCACGCATGTTAATAAAAGCCTTTTTGCCGTCCGAACCCGAAAACTCACCAATAAACTCATTGGTAATCACCGCATCTACAGGTTTTCCATCGCGGCGTAAGTTGTACGTGTTTCCTTCTTCCAACAAAAACTCAGGATTATAAACATCATTGAATTTCTGGATAGGCTTTCCGTTCATCCCTACAACTCGATCCCCCGTCCGGAAACCAATCATCTCACCTAACTCTCCTGCATAAATACCATGCTTATTGACCTCCTCTAGGGTATAGTAGTTCTCTCCGTTAGCAAAAGCAAGGGCGATAAAGATACCAAGGCCAAGAATGACATTAAAGATAATCCCTCCCAACATCACGAGTAAACGTTGCCAAGCGGGTTTGGCGCGGAACTCCCAGGGCTGTGGCTCAGATTTTAAGTGATCTGTATCCATGGACTCGTCAATCATGCCCGAAATCTTGACATAACCGCCAAGCGGAATCGCCGAAATCATGTATTCTGTTTCGCCGTAACGGAAACTAAACAGCTTAGGTGGGAAACCAATCGAATAGCTTTCAACACGCATTCCAAAAAACTTCGCAAAAAGCAGGTGCCCCAGCTCGTGGATACCTACCAAAACCGTTAGGCAGAAGAGAAATTGAATTGCTTTAATTAGAATATCCAAAATAATCGTAGAATTATGAGTTCAAAGTTGAACGTAAAATTAAGGGCATAAGTTTAAAAAATAAACGCTGAATGCGAAATACTTTCCTATACCTTGCCTAATTTAGATGAGAAACATCTTTCTCACAACCAAGCATCATTAAAGCTGAAATAGCACTGAGAGGTGGTATGTACGCATCGGCATCGCTCTGTTATTCAAGTTTTGGTAGTTTGTGTTTAGGGTATTGTCGGTTCGGAGGGTGAGGCTAATGCGGGTACCTTTGAGCCGGAATTGTCTTGAGACGAGTAACTGTAAGGTGGTAAAGGCCTCCACCTCGCGGAGGTTATCGTTGGTGACAAAGCGTACCCCCGTAAATTGCTGACGCGCCGAAATACGCCACTTTGCTTTTTGATAACTCAAGCCCAGTGCGCCGACGTGCTGAGGCGTGTATGGTAGCTGTTGGCCTTCAAAATCTCCCGAGGCAAAAAGAGCGCGCGTGTAACCGTAATTCATCTGGAGGCGTAATGAAGTTTTGTAGGTTAGCTCAGCGGCCAACTCCATTCCTTTTGCCTCTACTTCTTGTATATTTTGCGGCATAAATACTCCTCCTTGCGGCTGCCAGATGACCCAGTTTTGCACACGATTATAAAAAGCGGTAAGCTCCGCTGAAAACGAAACCGCCTCTAGCTGCCGTTGAAATGAAATCCCTGACTCCAAAGAGTAGCCGCTCTCAGGCTTTAACTCGGGATTTCCGCCAGGCGACCAGTAACGCTCATTGAGTGTGGGAAGTCGGAACGTACGTGCAGCATTTACTTTCCAGAGTAACTGTCTCGAAATTTGCCACTCTGCCCCCAACGAAGGCGTAAAAGGCGCGCGAAATCCTTCTGCCAGCTCTTGCCGCGCATTGAAACTCAACGTAAGCCGCTCACTGGCATCGTAACGCACTAGCGCGAAAGTAGCGAGTCGGTTCTCCGTCTGGAAGGTTTCGTAACTATCCACATTAGCACGAAAATGAGTCGCCCGAACGCCTAGCTGCGTAAAAAAACGCTCGTTAAAATTATGTTCGTAACGGGCTGAACCCATCCAGCGGTGGGTGAGTGTAAGGTTTCCGGCATTGAAATCCGTCAAATCCTGAAAGTATGCCCCCGAAAACTGCCATTCCTGCGTCTTGTAATCCAGTACTAACCGCAAATTCTCTTGCTTGAAGGGATCGCCTAAAGACGTGCTCCCGATAGTAGAAGGCAGCAACTGATCCGAGTGATGATACCAAAGATGCGCAGCCAGTAATTTGTCGGTTTGCGGCTTAAAAAAAAGGCTTTGTTTGATTCCGCCGTAGTCAAACCTTGCTCCGACCTGCTCCGCCTGATAACCCCTTGGGTGGCGATAAGTAAAGCGATTATCGGAAGTAGTACCATAAAAGCTTGTTCGACTTTCTAGCCTCCGAGAGCTTAATTTTAAATTGCCCCGTATTCCAAACTGCGAAACACTAAGCGGTTGATTCTGCTTGAGGCTGCTAAACTCAGTTTGCACCGAAGCCTCTACTTGCTGATTAAAAGTAGGGTGCGCCGCATCCAATAGTATGCTTCCACCGACTGCGCCCGAGCCAAAGACCGTACTCCCTGCCCCGTACTGGATTTGTACAGCCTCCCCCTCATCCATCGGGACTTGTGCAAAATCCACCTGCCCTAGCGTTGGGGCGGCAACCGGGAATCCGTTCCATAATACCGCCGTATGGTTTGCTCCCGTACCCCGGAAGGCAGGCGTTGCCAGTGCGCCGTTTCCATAAACTTTAAAGTGAATGGGGGTCTCTAGGGTAAGTAAGTCAGAAAGCCGCTGGGTATTAAATTGGGCTTTTGTTATCGAGTCGATTTTGGTGGTTTTATGCCCCACTTCGTAGCGCAACAGACGGGCTGCCCTCACTTCTACTAGAGGGAGTTTGGTCGTATCGGATTGTGCAAAGGTTGTTGAGGCAACAAGAAGGAACAGAAAAGTTAGAGTTTGGGACATAAAAGCTTCGATTGTACAGTGTGCGCAAACGCAAAAAGCACTCTTTCAAAGTAGAAAAAGTGCTTGCGAAAGGCTTTCGTTTTCTGATTAGCAGAAAAACCTATTCGACTTCGTCTAGAGTATCAACCTCGTCCACACCTTCGTCGATCACCAACCGACCTCGGTAGTACATTTTACCTTCTACCCAGTGTGCGCGATGGTAACGGTGTGGTTCACCAGTTGTCTGACAGAGTGCTACGGGAACTTCGGTAGCTTTAAGGTGCGTACGGCGTTTGTC
>CAZNAK010000157.1:0-1505 GCA_964570645.1 uncultured Cytophagales bacterium
CCGAGTTCGTCCTGAATCGCTTTGATCGTTACGCCTGCCATAATCGAGAGGACAACCTGGTCGGCACGTAAATGATGGCAAAGCTGCACGACTAAAGATGGAAAATCCTGCGGCTTTACGGCTAGTAAAATAATATCCAAGGCCTTAATGCGCTCGTCGGCGTGATGAATGACATTTTTATATCCTTCATTTTGGAGTATTTTGGCGCGTTCCTCGTTTTTTTCGAGGATGGTAAGGTCACTTTTCGTAATCAAATGATCGGTAAGGAATCCCTCGGCGTATGTGCGTCCCATGTTACCCGCACCAGCGATTAAAATTTTCATGTGGATAAAGGTACGGGAAAGAAGTCGTTTGTAAGGGCACAAACAACGGCGATTAAATCTCTTACTCCCAAATCTTGAAGCGCGGTGTAGGATCACGATTCTCAAGGATACTTTCGAGTTCGTCGCGCAGCTTAACTAATTCTTTCTGAAGACGCGCCTTCTCGATGGCAAACTTTCGGTCGCCCTCGCCCTCATGCTCACTACAAAATCGTCGATAAATAAACCCTGAGTCACCAAAACGAGTCAGCTCGTCCCATTCGCGCTCCAGTTGTATGTATTGTTCGTGAAGCTCTTGGTTTAGGTGCTGAATTTGCTCTGGCGAGAGGCTCTCCACTAACGCGGAATCCTCCTTAAGATACTCGTTTTGGAGTCGTAGTAACTCAAACCAATCGCGGGCTTCGTAGGCTTGCGTGACGGCTTGCATGATGAGTGTTTTTTCTTCGCGTTTGGCTTCATCTTGTTCGCGGTCGGGGTGAAGTCGTTTGACGAGTCGTGTGTAAAGTGTCCGTAACATCTTTTGAAGCTGGTCGGCTTCCTTGGTGAAGCGTTTCTTCACCCGAAAACGCGGTTCTTCTTCTTCTTCGTCCCAAAAACTACACGCCGACTTTGCCTCCTGCTCTCCAAAGAGCGACTCGAACAGGGAAGAAATCGTCTCCTCAGCCGAGTCAAAGGCATCGCTGAACCGTTCAAAGGGATCATCGCTGTACTTTCGACTTATTTTTTCAAGCTCGTCCCGCCCGTGCTTATGAACCAGTTCGAGGGCGCGGAGCTGGATCAGTTCACGGATACGCTCTTTTCTGCTTCCCCTAAAAAAACCTTTTTCATAGGCTTCATCAAGGATTTTGACAAACGTAATTTTATGTTCGATAATCTGAGCAATCATCGGGTTAATTTCTCTCTGGATACGCGTTTCGGCATCACGAAGGCGACTTTCTGCCTTATTCATGCGCGTTTTAAGGTCACGTATTTGCTCAATGTAGTGGTTGAAACTTCGTTGCCAGTCGGGAAGCTCGGGTTGATAGTCAGGGTCTAGGTAAAGCGTGTCAGTCATAAGAATTAAAACGGAAAAACTGGAAAGAGGTTCTATAAAAGAAACTACTGGCAAGGTCTTCGGTTACTTTCAAAGTTTTTACTCCACCAAAACGTGCAGCCAGCCCTTACAGCTTTCCCCTTCGGGCGAAG
>CAZNAK010000157.1:1515-2078 GCA_964570645.1 uncultured Cytophagales bacterium
CGTGCCTTCGCCTGTCCACTCGTTACGGTAGCTATCATTTCGATAGACTTCCTTACCCCAGCGCGTGTAAATGACCAGTTGCCAGCCTTCGCGGGAGGTGTCGATGACGAAAGAATCATTTTTACCGTCGCTGTTTGGCGTGATGACGTTAGCAGGGTTTACGTTATCGGCAAGAATCGCTTTGGTAACGCTATTGGGACAGGCGCCCGTGCCTTGCTGCGCGATTAAGGTGACTTCGTACTCACCCGCTTGCTCAAAGGCATATTCACCGAGTTGCTCTACGGCAATAGAGTCGCCTTCTATAACCCAGACGAAGCGATCAGGCTCGGCATTGGTCAGGTTGACAAAGTTGGCAAAAGCCGACTCTCCACATTTGTCCGAAGTCTCGAAAGAAAAATCGGGATCAATCGGTGTCTCGACCGTAATGGTCACCAAACTATCGACCTCACAACCAATATGCAGCGTGTTGCCGATCATGACGTTATAGGTCGTCGTCGTGACCGGTGTCGCCGTAGGTGCGTTACTGCTCGGGTCGTCAAGCGACTCAGCGGGAGTCCATTCAA
>CAZNAK010000157.1:2088-3754 GCA_964570645.1 uncultured Cytophagales bacterium
TCGGCATCGCCTGTTACTTCCAATCTCACCGCATCGCCTGCACAAATAATCTGGTCATCGGGCATTCGGAGGGTTTCGTAATAGTCCGTCGTACCGCGTTGAATGCGAACTTCCTGCGTGATCGTATCGGGACATTGCTGGTTACGAGAGATCAAGCGAATGGTATATGTGCCTGCCTGCGCGTAAACAAACGAACTTGGGGTTTCGCCGTCGAAGGTTACACCGTTGCCCAAGTCCCAGATGTAATCATTGGCATTTACGGAAGTGTTGACGAAGGATATTTCAGGCAAATCGCCACAAAGTCCATCTAGCGCAATATCAAAGTCTGCCGTAACTTCTGGGATGACGTTGACAGTCACCTCGGTTTCCAGCACACAGGCAGGGTTATCGGCTACCGTAACAATAACGTCGTAAGTCGTCGTTGCTTGAGGCGAAGCGACAGGGTTAGCCACCGTCGGATCGTTCAGGGACTCGGCGGGAGTCCACGTAAAGGTATCGCCCAAAGAGAAAACCCCAAGTCGTGCCGACTCTCCAAAGCAAATTGTAGGGTCTGGCGTAACGGCAAGGCTATCAAAGAAGCCTACGTTCCGGATTTCTATCGGAATTACGGCTAAGGTGTCGCCCTGACAACCACCACGCGAAGCCGTTAGCGTGACATTATAGCTTCCATTTTCGGTGTAAGTGATCGTTCCTGGATCGCGGTCTTCGGAAGTTTGTCCATTACCAAAATCCCAAGAAAAGACATCAATATTATCGGCAGTGGTGTTGGTAAACCGCACCTGAATAGGTTCGCCGCAGCCCTCAATGAGTTCAAATTCAAAAAGTGGGCTTACGTCTGGAACAACCTCCACGGTCACCTGACGCTCGTACTCACAGCCCCCGTCTCCGATAGCCTGCACGGTATAGGTTGTCGTTTGTGTAGGTGTTGCCGTCGGGTTTGGGCTAGTTGGATTATCCAAGGTTCCCGCAGGCGACCAGACATAGCTATTTGCGCCCGTTACGGAAAGCTGTACGGGAGAGCTTTCACAAACCACTGTGTCTCCGTCGGCAAGTACGTTATTTCCAAACACGCGAATGCGCCGCTCGACGGTTTTTTCTTGGCACAAAACACGGTTATAAACTGTCAGTTGTACATTGTAGAAGCCTGGTTCCTCAAAGGTGTAATTCGGGGACTCTTCGCTGGAGGTAGCTAGGGTATCAAAAGTCAATCCAGCATCCTCAAAAATCACCCAGTCATAATTTGGATTATTGCCTGAACTCAGGTTTTCAAAGTTAAGTTCTAGAGGCGCGCAACCTTCTACGGTGGTTTCTCCGGCTAGATTTTGTGGATCAAAGTCCACCTCAAAGTCATCAAAAGCGAGTTTGAAGGCGGCATTATTACAGTTATCGCTATTGTTAACCTCCGAAAAAGCCCCTGGTGTCACGGGAAAGTCATCTCCATTACAGGCACAAACGGAGTGATACATAGTGGCACTCTCTTTATCAAAGCGACTTGTTCCTCCGTCCACATGATCGGAAGACCGTGGCGTTCTAGCAGAGCCAAAGTAGCTACCAAAGAGTATGTCCTGTGCATTATTCTCTAAGATCATCAAGTAAAAATCGTTACCGTCTGTGCGGCGACGTAAAGCATCCCCTGTAATTGGCAAACCGTCTGGGTTCAAACGCT
>CAZNAK010000157.1:3764-5925 GCA_964570645.1 uncultured Cytophagales bacterium
AGAACATATTACCGCAATCGTTGACCATAAAAGCCGTTGGCGAAATGTCAGGGTCACGGTCGCCCTTACCAAAAACGGTCGAGAAGCGCGTCTCGCTCAACGTAGGATCAAGCGAATGGATAAACTGTCCACTTCCTGCGTTCTGATAAACGCCGCTCGAAACGGGATAACTCCCTCCAAACGTCTGCCCAAATACATACACGTTACTCTGGCTGTCAGTATCCAAAATATAGGCTTGGTCTAGGCTATTTGTTCCTAAATACGTGCCTCCCAAAAATAGACCATTGAGGTTAAAGCGTACCACAAAAGCGTCTGTACGCCCCTGCAAAACAGGAGTCAGTGCTGTTGAATGGGTTCGCAAGAGGCGGCTTTCGGTCGCTCCGCAGGCATAAATATCACCGCTTGGGGCGGCTTTTACGGAATATACCACATCGTCACCGTCAGGTCCGCCAATCGGAAATGCCCAAAGTAAGTTGTTGAGGTTGGAAGAAAACTTAGCTAGTACGCCATTGTATCCACCATCCCCTGTTTGTCCAGAAGTAAATGGGAAATCGGGGGATTTGGTCACGGAGGCGATGTAAACGCCATTTTGATCATCAACGAAGATTTCACCTCGGTTTTCGTCTCCGTAATTTTGTACCAAGACATTTCCACTTTCCATGATACCATCACTTTGTGCCCCTCCCAAGAACGTTGAGGCAAGGAGACTGCTGCCTGTGCTATTGAGTTTTAGCACATAAATATCAGGAGCATCTCTAAAAAGATAAAGGCTCTGGATATTCTCTTCAGAGCTTCCGTCAAGGTTATAACCTGTATCGTACGCGCCTGCCGTTGTAGGGAAGTTATCCGACTCCGTGACACCCATGACAAGGAGGTTTCCTGCCGCATCTACGATCATGCTATGAGGAACATCAAAGAAGAACCCACCCACAAAAGTGGAATACAACATAGTTGCCCCTGTTGCATCGTATTTGGAGATGCCTAAGTCCCAAACGCCATTATGATCTACATCAAAAGCCCCATTGGTAATGGGAAACTGCTGTCCAAACACTACACCTCCTGTGTAAAGGTTACCTTGTGCATCGGCGGCGGCAGTATTACCAAAGTTATCTGAAAACGAGCCTGAAAACGTGGCAAAAATCAGTACGGGATCAATCACCAGCGGGTGGTTAGGATCATATTTTCCGAGTTTGAATGTTACGATATTATCTTTCAAGACAAAAGAAGACTTAACTTCTACTTTTTGACCATCAATAATCTGGTAAGAGTAAGGCTTTTGCTCCGTGACCTCGTTAACAGAAGTTTTGAGATGAAGATTACCTGACTTGTCAATCCAAAGTTTTTCGGCATAGTCATATTGCATCTGGATTTGGTTGGGATCAACTTGTGGGGCGACTTCAAACTCGTACTTGAACTGTAAAGGTTTGTCCGAAAGCTGTAAACGGAGGTCAATTCCATTGTAAAGCTTGGAGTAAGTCAGTCGCTGAAAGCCTTTCACATCGGAAGCCCATTTTGTGGGATCATTACCCAAAAAGAAGTTTTGGTAGGTCGCAATATCCTGCTCAACTTCAAGGGCTGGACGCGCTTGACTCCCCAAAAAGTTTACGGTAAAACTATGAGCTTTAATTTTCTCGTCAGGATCATGGTTATGATCGTCTTGCTGCCCATGATGATGCCCAGCATGGGTATTATCATAAAAACTATATTGAAGGGCGTTATCTCGCAAGAATAGAAAACCACCGGGTAGTTCGGCTCGGTAACGGACTACGTCAGGCCACTGTCCTTTGTTCTCCCAAAAGGCCCATTGCCCTCCCTGAGTGGTGACTGGATCGTTGGCAGAAACGGATAAGCTGAGTCCTAGAAAAAGGCTGAAAAGCATCCAGCCCGTGAGTTGATGACGGATTAACATAATAGCATTTTTGACTTATTGAGTAAAGCTACACAAAAACATAGACTTCCCGTGCAAGAAAAGGGATGCGTGAACACCCTGTTAAGATTTTGGGAGGGGAACTTTTTAGTAAAATGACTATCTTCACATTATGAAACCTGATTCTTCTGAAATCACGCCTGAGACTCCTAACTTTTACACGCAAATCGTCAAACTACTGCGTGATGCGCAAAGTAAGGTACTAAAAGCCGTAAATGAGGCTATGGTACTTAC
>CAZNAK010000158.1:0-5923 GCA_964570645.1 uncultured Cytophagales bacterium
ATTCCTACGGTTTTTGCCTGCACTTTTTCGAGCGTAGGGAGCATTTTGATGAGTTCGATGGTCGTTCCACTTTTAGAGAGCATCAACACCACGTCGCCAATGCTTACCATTCCTAAATCACCGTGCAGGGCTTCCGAGGCATTCAGGTACACCGAAGGCGTTCCCGTACTGGCTAGCGTTGCCGAAATCTTATGTGCGATCAATCCCGATTTTCCTACGCCCGTCACGACCACTTTTCCGCGCATTTCCAAAATCAGGGAAATAACTTCATCAAAAGTAGGTTCGATCTGTAAAATCCCGCGCTGGAGGCTGGCAATTTGTTGCTCAAATAAATGCGTTCCGTGTTTGAGGTGATTCATGGTTTTAAGGTCGTCTGTGGGAACAAAGACATCGGTGTTATGTTTCTACTCTACCTTCAAAAGCACGCGTTCCTTCTTGCCCTTCTCGACGAGTAAATATTTCCCTTGCAGACGCTCGAAAGAAACTTCGGCAGCCGGATCAGTCACTTTTTCTTTGTTGACCTTTAATCCCCCCCCTTTGATAAAGCGTTTTGCCTCACCTTTGGAAGGAAAAACTTTTCCTTCGGAGGCTGTGGAAAGGAGATCGGTCACATTTTCGGTCGCCTCGTAGTCGCCTGCGCTAATGTTGACTTGCGGAACCCCCTCAAAAATATCCAATAGGGTTTCCTCGTCAATGGTACGAAGAGCCTCCGTTGCTTTTTTACTAAAAAGAATTTTGGAAGCTTCCACGGCGTTTTCGTAGGCTTCGCGTCCGTGTACACGCACGGTTACATCCTCAGCAATGGCATTTTGGAGGATGCGGCGGCCTGGGTCGGCGGCGTGTTTGGCTTCTAGGCGTTCGATAGTTTCTTGATCGAGGAGGGTGAAAACACGAATCAGATTGGGGGCTTCTTCGTCCGCTACTTTGAGCCAAAACTGATAAAACTTGTACGGACTGGTACGCTTGGGGTCAAGCCAGACGTTTCCAGACTCACTTTTTCCAAACTTACTCCCGTCTGCCTTCGTGACGAGCGGGCAGGTAATTGCGTAGGACTCCGTGCCGCCCATCCGACGGATCAGTTCCGTTCCCGTCGTGATATTCCCCCACTGATCCGATCCGCCCATCTGTAAACGGACGTTTTTATGTTTGTTGAGGTAGTAAAAGTCATAACCTTGGAGGAGCTGGTAGGAAAATTCGGTGTAGGAAAGTCCCGTTTCGAGACGTTTCTGAACGGAGTCTTTTGCCGTCATGTAGTTAATCGTAAGGTGCTTACCTACCTCGCGCAGGAAACCCAAAAAGCCGAACTCTTTAAACCAATCGTAGTTATTGACTACCTCGGCACTTTGCTCACCTGCATCAAAGTCTAAGAAACGTTCGAGCTGCACCTGAATGGCAGCTTCGTTTTTTCGGAGGGTTTCTTCGTCCAAGAGGTTTCGTTCCGAAGATTTTCCCGAGGGGTCACCCACCATCCCCGTAGCACCACCCACCAACGCGACGGGCTTATGTCCCGCACGTTGCAGATGTACCAAAAGCATAATTGTGGCAAGATTACCAATATGCAGCGAGTCTGCCGTTGGGTCAAAGCCGATATAGCCCGTTACGGGTTCTTTGAGGAGTGCGGCTTCCGTTTCGGGGATGTAGTTATGCACCATTCCCCGCCAGCGGAGCTCGTCGAACAGATTTTTCATAGTTGCAAAGATAGCGGATTAGTTATACTTCCCCATCGTTTTTTCGATTCCAATCGTACAGAAGGCAAGGCACATTTCGCCTGCTTTGGCAGTAAGTTCAGGGAGTTGGGCTTGCTCTTTGCCCGAAAACTCACCCAAGACAAAATCAACTTGTTTACCCTTCGGAAAATCGTCACCGATTCCGAAACGCAGCCTTGGGTAGCTTGATGTGCCTAAAAGTTGCTGGATACTTTTTAGTCCGTTATGCCCTGCATCTGAGCCTTTGGGGCGCAGACGTAGCTTTCCGAACGGAATTGCCAAATCATCGACGACAACTAAGGACTGTGAGATAGGAATTTTGAGCTGTTGTAGCCAATAACGCACTGCCTTACCGCTCAGGTTCATGTAAGTCGTCGGCTTGAGGAGGTAAATTTGTTTCCCCGCATGACGAATGAGTGTCATTGCGCCGTGGCGTTCGAGTTTGAACGCTGCCTCTTTGTGTTTGGCTAACACGTCCACAACATCAAACCCGATGTTATGGCGAGTGTCTTGATACTCGCGCCCTACATTTCCAAGTCCTGTGATGAGAAATTTCATATATGTATTGTACTAAGATAAAAAAAGCCCGCTCTTTTGTGGAGCAGGCTTCTGTACCCGGAGCCGGGGTCGAACCGGCACGATATTGCTATCACTGGATTTTGAATCCAGCGCGTCTACCAATTCCGCCATCCGGGCGAAAAGTGAAATAAAAGTAGAATGTTTTTTGGTCTCGAACAAGTCTTTGAGGTTAAAAAAAACGCGTTTGTCCTGTCAGGGCATGAAAAGAAGGCGTTTGCCGCTCTACCGAAGGTTTGTCCGTAGATTCCAACCCTTGCTGATGACTCAGTTTTTGTTCCACCAAAAACATCATAAGGCATAGGACTAGAAGAGCTAAGAGTTGCCACCATTGTGATTTCTTGATTGATGCTTTCATAGTCGTGCTTTTACACAAGGAACGGAAATTCCGCTTCTTGTTTGGTATTTAGAGTACAAAACACATGAAAGGGTTGCTTCGTTTAGCTTTTTTAGAAGTTTACGGCTACCCCGACATTTAAGACGTGCCTGAACTGAATCTTTGAGTTTCTACTGATGCCATCTTGATCAACAATAGCAACGTCGTGATCGTAAATTAGTGTCGTTCCGAAGTTAGTCGTAATGTATTTATTCACTTTGAGTGCCAGTAACGTCTCCCAGCTCACATCAATGAGGGATAAGGTCTCGTAATTTGCGAATAACATCAGTCCACTCTCAAACTGTACATTCTCGATTGGATTGATTTTGAACCTACCGTTGAATGAAATTCCGACCCACTCTGCACGAATGTTATCCCTCGGGGTTACACCAAAAGCTCCTGCGTTAGAAAGGCTGTCCTCAAACACAAAGGTAAACTTACTGGCAAGAGGGGAAATTCCGGCCGTAAAAAATTTATCTTTGTATTGAAATCCTAAAGAGGTTTGGAGGTAACCTGGTGCCATAAACCGAGAAATTAGCTGATCGACCTCTTCCTCGTTCGTCACGGGGTCACGGCGATAAGTGTTTCCGTTGGCAAGCTGTGTACGGAAATCTCCGGTTACTGCAAAACACCATTTTTCGCTAATTTTGTACCCGTAATTTGTACTAAGTGAAATAAGATCGTCGGTTTTTTTGAAGAGATTTGTTTCTCCCTCACCAACGCGCGCCATACCGAACTGAAGCTTAAAGTTATTGCTCCAGGTGCTTCTTTTGGTTTCTCGGTCTGCGTTCAAATTGATCACCGTACCGACAGCAATGGTACTTTCGCCGCCGCCAGCCCAGTTGGAAAGCCCGACGTTAGAAAAGTTAAGTGCCGCCGAACCCGAACGCTTCCAGTTAGAAGTTGAGTCGCTTTGTGCAAAAATATTTGCTGTCAGAAGAGCCAATAACAAGGATAGAACAACTTTGGGTTTCATTTTGCTATTATTTAAATTGTCAAAAAAATAAATGTCGCTATGCGTTTTTTCCTGCTTCTTTTTCTCGGAACAACTCTGCTATTGTCCTCGGGATATGCACAAGATTTTCATAAAAACATTCAGTTTTCACTGGATACGCTTGCCGACACGGGCAAAACTACTCAAAAATCATTGACTAAACTCTGGAAAACGGCTGCCCCTTACCTTAATCGTACCGAAGAGGCTCCCAAAGGACGTTTTGAGGGTAAATTACACGTCCAGACCATCCCGGAGCAATCAAAGTTTACGCACGAGCTGGTCATAGAAGTCACCCAGATGCCCAAGGGATACGATAAGCAGGGCTTGGACTTTGGAATCGCATTTTTACCGACACACATCACCTTTTCGTTACAAAAGGGCGAGGCAAAACTTTTTGAAAAACGACAAATCCGCTGGGAAAATGGCTATTTTGTAGAGCGGTTTCTTATGCCTGATACGGCAGATGGAAACTGGTCACTCCAGCAGCTTGGCTATCAATATGACCAAGAGCTTACACTAAAACGCTGGGAAAATCTTACGCAACTTGCCGAAAGTTATCCATCCGAGGAGTCTCGCGCGCAATCAATTAATGCCCGCCTCAGCAGTATTGACCTCGAAAACCCCGAACAGCTAGATACGGTCATGTTTTCACTCACTCGGGTGCGACGCCAACTCGAAGAGCTAGATAAATATAAAGCTTTCACACGTCTTAAAACCGACCCTTTAAAACTGTATTTCTTGCAGGAACGCTATCAAAATACGCGGCAAATGGTCAACGAAATTGGTATAGATCGCTATGTGATTTATTACGAGCAAGGACAAACGGCATTACAAGACGGAAGAACCAACGATGCGCTGGCCGCGTTTGACAAAGCGACGGCTTACAACCCCGACTTTTTGCCCGCTTACATCGAGATGGCGCAGATACGTTATCAGGAGGGCGACTTTGACGAAACCATTTATTTACTTGACTACCTCTGGCATCACCCTGAACTTGATGAAACACTAAAGCGACAAACCCGCGCCTTATTCTACGACATCTATTACTTTTTTCAGCAGGAAGCCAGAAATGCCACTTCTCAGTTAAGGTACGCCGAAGGGATTGACTACCTTGAAAAAGCAATGGACTTGTGTCAGCGAATTTCGGCGCAAGTGGGCTGTGAATCCGAAATTATCAATAAAATACAGCGTGTGCGCGATGGTGAGTTTGAGTACATCGTCGCTAATGCGCGTCAGGCGATGTATGAAGATCAGTTTGCGCGTGCCTTGCGGCTTTTGCAGCGCGCAAAGGCATAAAAATTTAAATACGCCGATATGGTTAGTCGGAACAAATCGTATTTTGAGCAGACCGCTCAAGAGATGTACGAGCTTTGTCTGAACCGCGCCGGGCAAACCAAAGAAGAAAAAGGAGGGAAGGAAGCCGTTGCCCTACTTAAATTTGCCGATGCACTCTTTCAGGATTATTCCGTGATTGATTCTGTGGCATGGCAAGACTCCCTGTATCGTACTGTCTATCAGCAGTATTACGACGAGCTTCTTGAAAAAACAACCATCACCGTAGAGGCTGGAAGGCTCATAGAAGGGCTTGATCTTGCCATATCTCTTTCGGAAGAATACAGACAAAATCAGACATATATTGTCGAAGATGCCGCACAAATGGCGGAGCTATCAAAGGCGTTGTATCGTAACCTTCTTAACGAGGGCGAACGTGAACTTTCGGACGGAAATTACCGTGCCGCCGTTGATGACTTTCGGCTCACCAACAATATCCCTGAAAGCTATTATCCACCCACTTCGTATGAAAACCAAAGAAAACAACGTGGGATCGTCCTAGCCTACCTCGGGTTGAGCCAAGAAGCTCAGAAGGAGCTAAAATGGCGGGAGGCTTTCGGCTTTCTGGTTCGTGCAGAACCGTACACAACTGACGAGTACCAAGAAAAATTCGACTCACAACGCGATACACTCATTCCTAATTATGCCAAGGTTTTGCTCAAAAAAGCAGAAGGCCAACTTTCAGAGAAAGAAATTAGCAAGGCAAAAGAAGCCCGTACCGACCTAAAAAAACTACAAACGCGTTATGGCTGGTCGCCTGATAAAGATGCTAAAAAGCGGCTTAGGAAGATTGATAAGAGTTTGGATTGAGCATACTAGAGAACGATGTCAGCAAACGCTGATCCAGTGATTGAAATAAGCTACTGGCAGGGTCTTCGACCACTGCCAGAGCGATTGGAGATTGTAATTAAAAAAATCAGTTGATCAACACCCAAACGT
>CAZNAK010000159.1:0-5900 GCA_964570645.1 uncultured Cytophagales bacterium
CATCGTTTCTTTTAGTTTTGATTTACCAAGTGCCTGCGTCTGCATCACATGAAGAAGGGACAGGGCAGGTCGCAGCAAAAGAAAACGAGAACGTACAGCCATTGCTGTCATCGGTTACGGAGATGGAAACGGTATCTCCCGTAAATGCCCCCGTGAAAGTCAGGGTTTCGCCTTGTGAGCCAGACTGTGCCATCGTACCGTCTCCTGTACTACTTACGGTATAGGAGGCTGTACCTTCAGCATCTGGATACCCCCCGGAGAGCGTGATAGTAATTTCGCCTGTGCTACAGTCTTCGCTTGCAGCGGCTGTAATTTCACTCAGGTACTGTACCTCTATGGCCGTTCCTTGCTCAAAGCAAGCATCTCCATCCTCATCGTGTCCGACGTTATCATCCCCACCACCCTGAGCGATGGTAGCAATGTCATCCATAGTTATGGGAGCAAAGAAAAGGGTATTTCCTGAAGGTACGCCACTTCCTCCTGCATCAGGACTTGGATTAGCCACGATAAACTCATAGGTACTTGAGGCAGCCGAGTTGGTGAGGGTTACGTCCTCTTCTGTTAGGTAATATCCCGTCCAGCAAGGATCCGTGTCAGGGTTTCCTGTGGTGGGGGCACAGGTATAAACCGCGTAGCCTAATCCACGTAAGTCTGCTGCTGGCGGAAGGATAAAGTCATCATCAGATGTCAGGGTAAGACTTTCATCTCGGCAAAGTATATAATCTGCCGAGCTTCCATTTGTCATACTTGCCGTTACTGCACCTGCTGTCACGGAAGGAGAACAGGTGACCACGGAGCAATCTGTCTCGGCAGTATTACCCGCAGCGGGGGCAAGTGTGATATTTTGTACTATATTGGCATAATTTGTTACCAAAAGAACATAAACCTCACCTACCTGTACTCCGCTTGCGTTTGCCTCTTCTACTTGCCGACGCATCAAAGCTACAGTCCACCTCTGGAGCGCCACCTGCCCCTGTATCACCGTGAGATTCACAAGCATCTTGAGCTGTATTCACACTCGTATAAGGTCCCCAAAGCGCAAAGTCCACATCACTACCTGCCGTGATGTCAAAAACTAAGTCACCTGCTTGAGAAACCTCCAAATAATACCAACTGGGGTTAGGGCTACTACTTAAACAATTATAGCCATTATTACCTGGGTTAATATCGTCTTCTGCATCCAGTTGAGGCGTCGTGGAGTTTGCTGTAAAAGTAAAGGCGGCATCTGTACAAAGTGGGTTTAAGGCATGACAGGTTTCGGGAGCAAATACGCAAATATCAAAGTTTCCAGGCGCATTGTTTCCTTGCTCCCAAGCGCGTACATAAATCGTAGTGCCTGGGGTCAGATTACTATTATTGATGCGTCCGTCGTCGTCACATTCAATTAAATTAAGTGCTCCACAAGTGCCATCATAAATGGCGATTTCGGGTTATGTCATTGCGCCAGCCATCTCGAAAATCAAATGCCCTGAGGTTGGTACAGTTACTTCAAACCACATATCGCCACCTTGATAATCCCCACAACCTGGATCGGCAATACCTGAGTCGGTTGTCCCTGCTGTACTAAACGTACTTGGTGAACATGTTCTTGAGGCTCCCAATGCTAAAGGGATAGCACCACAGGGATCGTCGTTAGTAGGGGGAGGAGGGCTAGAATCAAAAACGCAAAGCCCAAAAGTACCCGTTACATCACCTCCATATTCATAAAAGCGAATATAAATTGTTTCCCCAGGAGTTAGCCCTGTTCGTACAATTTGTGGCATAAAACCGGTACCGTCATCATCATCACATTCGATTTGCGTTAATGATCCACAAGTGCCGCGATATATTGTCATTGCACCGTCTGTAATTCCTCCTGCTTGTGAATCAAAAGTCAGCTCACCTGATAAAGGTACAGTCACACTAAACCATACGTCTTCAGCATCTCCTGCACTATAAAAGCCACAGGTTGGTTGTGGGGTATCTCCACTATCATTAAACCCACTATTATCATAGGTTGTGAAAATACAGGACGTTCCTACTGTGATTGCCGTAGCAGAACTACAGTCATCTCCTTGCGCCCAAGCTTGTGCACTTATCAGACTACAATAAAATAAAAAAAGGAGGTGTAGTTTATTTTTCATGATGGTATGTTTTTATGGTGGGGAGGATAGTTTTAGTCTTCTTCGTAAGCGCGTATTTCAGCTAAAGTAGGGAAGTCCCCTTGGTAGATAAATGCGTTTTCTGCTTGTAGTTTTGCTTGCTCGTCTGGGCTAAGGGCATTAAAGTCTGCGCGTGACCAAATTGGAATTTCGTCCTCATGCTCATCAATCCACTGAGTGACACGCCATTTCTCGTAAGGGGCGGCTAGGTGCTGGATAAAGTCAGGGCGCGTGCCTGCTAGGAAAGCTTCAATATCCGCCATAGTGAGTGTGCCCTCATAAAAGAGTGAGTTTTCGTTGCCGTAAAGCCGTAGTTTTGTGTACTCAGAAAGCCTACTGAGTTGTGCTTTTGCGATCGGTTCGAATTGGGGATGACTTGTGCGCCATGCTTTAACTCGATTGGCTTCTTCGGGGGTGAGGGTAGTAGTTGTTTGCCCACTTATTGGGAAGGTTAACCCTAAGGCAATAGCACTTAAAATGAGTAGCCGTATCATAATGTTGAGATTAAATAATAGTTTGAGTCTTTATTAGTTCTGCAAGACTAATTAATTAACTAATAATATACAGAAACTGCTGGGATATACTTTGTTTTTATTCTGGAAAGTAGTAGGCCTGCGTACTATTTAGTAAAAGAATTAAAAAAATAGGTACGTGGTCTATTAGTTGGGAGTCAGCTTTTTTTTACGTAAAAGTCTGATCCTCTGTTTTTTTACTAAAAGTGTAAGTGGCTTGGCGTATTTTGCGGTAATTGTTTTTTTGTAGCCTTAGGTGTGATAGCTGTAAGATTACTTGAACAATTAAATTAAAATAACATACTTGAGCGTTTATTCTGTAAGAATATACGTTCAACGGTGCTCTCTTTTAAAGCTCCGCCTAAAGAAATTGATTTTACGCAAAGCCTGTGATTTTGCCTTACCCCAACCCTCCCCAAGTGGTGAGGGAGTCATTCGTGCGTACCATCAGTTAATAATAAAAATCGACTGACTGAACTACTCACCAAAGTATAGTTAAGGATATACCTTTATTTCTTTGCAAGAGCACCAGCGGCACCTCACACAAGATGTTTTTGGGGTAAGGTCTCGGATAGCCCCTAGCGGGATAACACACGGATAAAAATAATACTTTTGGCAGATTAAGTGAATTTGTAGCCTGCACACATATCACCTATCTTTACTCTTGTGAATGTTCATCTTATTGCCATTGGTGGGAAAGTAATGCACGCCTTGGCGGTCGCGCTACAAAATCGGGGTTTTCGGGTGACAGGCTCGGATGATACCATTTTTGACCCTTCGGCGAGCCGCCTGAAAGCGCACGGCTTACACCCCGATTCGTTGGGTTGGTTTCCCGAAAAAATCACGGAGAACCTGGATGCCGTTATTTTGGGAATGCACGCCCAGACCGATAATCCAGAGCTGCAAAAAGCGCAGGTGATTGGATTACCTATTTACTCATTCCCGGAATACCTTTTTGAGCAGAGCAAAGAGAAAAAGCGTGTAGTGGTAGCAGGGAGTCATGGCAAAACCACCATTACTTCAATGATTATGCACGTTTTGGGACAAACCAAACTTACATTCGACTACATGGTAGGCGGCGAAGTACAAAACTTTGACCTTCCAATCCGACTCTCAGAAGAAGCCCCTTTGATGCTTTTTGAGGGCGACGAATATCTGACCTCACGAATTGATTTACGTCCGAAGTTTTTGCATTATCAACATTCGTTAGCTGTAATTTCTGGTTTGGCATGGGATCATGTCAACGTGTATCCCACTTACGCCTCTTACCAAAAGGCGTTTCGTGATTTTATCGCGCAAACCCCTGCGGATGGTAAAGTTTTTTGGTCAAGAAACGATGCAAAACTCGCCGAAATCATCCCAAAAGAAGACCCTCGTTTCATCTCCTATCAAGCTCCTGAATCTATTGTAAAGAAGGAGGGAACGTATTTACTCCACAAAGAAAACGAGATACTACTCCAAGTTTTTGGCTCGCACAACCTGCAAAATATAGGTGCGGCAAAGGCAATTTGTATGGAAGTGGGCGTATCGGAAGATGCTTTCTACAAAGCGATCTCAACTTTTGTGGGTGCAGGACAGCGACTAGAAAAAATCAAAGAAACAAAGGATATAATTGCCTTTCGGGATTACGCGCACGCCCCCTCGAAGTGGCAGGCGACCACAAAGGCTGTCCGTGAGCAGTACCCCAACCGACACTTGGTAGCTGTTCTTGAGTTACACACGTACAGTAGTTTGGACTCGCAGTTCTTTTCGCATTTTAAAGATACGCTAGCGGCAGCCGACGAGGTCATTATCTTCTGTTACGCCGAAAACCTTAGGATCAAAGACAGGAACGTACCTGAGCAAGAGACACTTCGGGAAGCCTTCAATGCCCCAGCACTTCAGCTTGTTACCGAGCCGGAAGCACTTTCAGCAGCACTACCCAACAAACTTGTGCAACCAACCAGTTTACTTTTTATGAGTTCAGGGAGTTTTGCTAACTTTAACATTGAAACATACCTCAATACACTTCTCAAATGACATCACCCACCACAGAAAGTCAGATTAAGATCACGCCCGAGCTTGAACAGCTCATCGAAAAACTATCTGCAAAATACGAGGCAATGGGACAAGACCTTAACTCGTATTTGGATGGATTGCTCTATGCAAACTATTTAACTTACTGGGATTACATCCACCTCGACACGCTTTTGAGTCTTCAAAATCCACAAACTGATTTTCCCGACGAAGAAATCTTTATCACCTACCACCAAATTACAGAGCTGTATTTTAAGCTCATCCAACACGAGCTTAAGCAGCTTGCGGCACAAAAAACAGAGCTTTCGGAGGCATTTTTCTTAGATCGGATTCAACGCATCAATCGCTACTTGAAGCACATCGTTCAATCCTTCGATATCATGGTAGAGGGCATGGATAGGGAGCAGTTCTTAAAATTTCGGATGTCACTTTTGCCTTCCAGTGGATTTCAATCAGCGCAGTTTAGAGAAATTGAGCTTCGGATGACTCCATTGCAAAACCTCATCGAACCCGCTGCGCGTTCGTTATTTGACAAAGATGCTACCGTAGAGGAGATGTTTGGGTACATCTATTGGAAGCGCGGAGCCATTGAGAGTGATTCTAACAAAAAAACGCTGACACTCAGGCAGTTTGAGAAAAAGTACACCAACCGATTACTCAAGCTTGCGCGACACGCTAAAGGCGAGAATTTACAACATCTTTTCCATAGCTATATCCCAAAAGACTCACCCAAACGCCCCAAAATTAAAGTCGCCTTACGGGAGTTAGATAGCTTGATGAACGTAGATTGGGCGTTAGCGCATTTCAAATCTGCGGTACAGTATCTCAAACGCGAAAAGGAAGCCGTAGCCGCTACGGGCGGAACCAACTGGCAGGAGTATCTACCACCAAAGTTTCAGCGTATATCGTTTTTTCCCGATCTTTGGACCCCTCAGGAACACGCAGAGTGGGGTAAAAGCTGGGTAGAAACCAACATTGGAATCAGGTAAGACGGTCAGAAAACCTAAAAACCATCCGGTAGCTCAAGTTCACGCCGCGCGATCAGTATCCCATCGGCATCACTGTACAGGTAATCGCCCTGATTGACCTTTGTCCCTGCAAGAAGAAGGGGTTCTCCCACTACGCCTTCGTTTCGCTTTACGCTCTTGGCGGGACAGGTTCCGATGGCTTTAACGCCCACTTCCATCTCGTCGATTTGCATGGAGTCACGGATACAACCGTAAATGACGAC
>CAZNAK010000160.1:0-681 GCA_964570645.1 uncultured Cytophagales bacterium
CAAGACCCCGACGAGGATCCTAAAAAAGGAAGTATGCTTGTCACCGAGTATGGGAAAGGAACCTATATTTACACAGGGCTTTCGTTTTTTCGTGAACTTCCGCCCGGGGTAGCAGGTGCTTATCGTTTGTTCGTAAATTTAATTTCTTACCGACAAGAGCAGTAAGCTTGTTCTAAAAACAAACGCAGAGGCTTTTGTGGTTCGTTGCATCTCATATTTTAGCGGTAGTTGTTCCCAAAACCTATGTAGAATGATTTGTACCTTTGAAAAAATATGACTTTCTTTTATGTTACTCGCGATTGATATCGGTAATTCTAATATCGTTTACGGAACGTATATCCAGGGTAAATGGAAGCACCAGTGGCGTAAGGAAACGGCGAGTTACCTCTCTCCTTTTGAGGAGGCTGATACCTTACGCTCGTATTTTTTGGAGCGCGAGCTTTCGTTAGAGAAGGTCGAAAATGTGATTTTGAGTAGTGTGGTTCCTGAGCGCACCTCCTCGCTTTTACTTGTCTTAGAGAGTTTGTTTGGGGATAATGTGATTCTGGTCAACGATACCATCTATCACCATCTACCCCTAAAAATCCGTAATGCGCACGAAATTGGTTCCGATTTGGTCGCCAACGCTACGGCGGGCTTTGTACGTTTCCCTGAGGCAGCTTGTACGGTCGTTGACTTTGG
>CAZNAK010000160.1:691-5889 GCA_964570645.1 uncultured Cytophagales bacterium
ACAGCACTGACTTTCACGACCGTTTCGGCTGACGGCGTTATTTTGGGCGTTTCGATTGCGCCAGGTCTAGAAACTTCGATCAAAGCCTTGTCGATGAATACTGCTAAGCTCCCTGAGGTGCCGTTGGTGTGTCCCGATAGCGTTCTCGGGATGGATACAGTACATGCAATTCAGGCGGGTGTTTTGATGGGATATACGGGGATGGTGAAGTTTATGGTCGAACGGATTAAATCCGAACTAAGCAGTCAGATCAATACGCCTCATTACGTCATCGCGACGGGCGGACTGTCAAGTATTCTAACTCCGCTTCGCGATATTTTTGACGAGACTGACCCACTGTTGACTCTTGATGGGCTACGCTTGATCACGCAATTTTGCTTGAAAGGTGAGTGACCTTACAAATAAATACCACCTTCTTTTATGTCTCCGATAAAGTCATGCTCACCTCTAAAAATCCGCCATGCTGCCCACAAGGCTAACAAGGCATCCACGCGATGCCAGTTTGTAAACGCCTCCGTAGGAATCGAAAATGCGCTAAACTCTTTTTTTAGTACCTCCAAGATAGCCTCAATGTGTTCTTTTTGCTTTTTGTAGCCTAATGGCTTTAGGTTGAGGCGTTCTGCAATTTTACTTGGGTAGGTCTCAAAAACCTGCGTACCCTCTGCGTGCAGGAGGTCTCGTACACGGATCGCCCTAGCGGTAAGACCTCCTAAAAAAAGTGGAGACATGGCACCTAGTTCGCGGTCTCCGGCCCGGTAAAAATAATCCGTAAACCCTTTCAGCTTTTGATAATAACCCGGTAGTGACAAGGGAGCATCGAAGGCGATCAGGTGGGCGGGTCGCGATTTTAAGCTCGTGAGTAACCAGTCGTCGGCGGACTTATTCTTCTGCGACTGTGATACGTCAACTTCCTTACTTTTTAGGTCTAACCAAGCGATAACCGTCGTTCCAGCCGTTTTGGCACCATAATCAATGCCTGCCAGCCGTTCGTGCTTTTGAGATATTTCCATAAAATTTTAGAAAACCGGAAAAAAAATTCTTATTTGCGAATATAAATTAAGGAAACTAAGAGATGGACTCAGAGTTTGGTGGCGTACTAATCTTCTTATTGGGGAGTCTGGCTTTCTTGCAAGTTGGGCTGCTTGTGGGGCGTTTACTCCGCCCACGTGATAGTAAAAATCCAGAAGGGCAAGCTACCTATGAGTGCGGGGAAGAGACCATCCCACAGCAGGGAGGTACATTTTCGATACGCTTCTATCTCATTGCCTTAGCCTTTGTTTTATTTGAAGTAGAAATTCTCTTTCTTTTTGCTTGGACTCTTGCCTTACCCGAAGGACAGGAGCAGGGTTTAGGTTCTTTTTTATTGGTTGAAGTTACTTTTTTTGTAGGGCTGCTTCTGTTGGGTTTGGCATATTTATGGAAAAAAGGACTTCTCAGTTGGTTATCTACTAAGCCCCAGAAGGCACCCTTTCAAGAGCTTTATTTATCCAATAGCCTATACTTTCAAACCAGCGATACTGATGAGTAACATAGTACTTCCTTTTTTAGTTTTCGGACTTTCTTATGCTATTACTTCTGTACTCATCCCTGAGGTTATAAAAGTTGCGCATCGTTATGACTTACAGGATGTGCCTGATGAGCGGAAGGTTCATGTAGGAAAAGTTCCTCGTTTTGGGGGGATTGCGATGTTTGCAGGTTTTATCTTGACGATTTTGGTAAGTGCTTTATCTGAACTTCGCCCCGAGTTTCAATACTTCTTAGGAGGTATTTTTATTATTGCGCTGACTGGAATCCGTGATGACCTAGCCCCACTAGAAGCCCGCTGGAAGTTTTTGGGACAAATCGTGGCGGCTGTTATGATAGTCCAGTTCAGTGATTTGACTATTGGTAACCTTAACGGACTTTTTGGTATTCATGAGCTTCCATATTACGTAGATTACCCTTTGACGTTATTTTTTATTGTAGGTATTACCAACTCTTTCAACTTGATTGACGGGATCAACGGATTGGCAGGATCTGTGAGTTTGGTGATTCTTTCGGCACTTGGTCTTTGGTTTAGCTTTGCAGGATATGGTGTTCTGACAATATTTTGTTTTAGTATGGTTGGTGCGATTATCGCTTTTTTGCGTTTTAACTTTACGCCTGCAAAAATCTTTATGGGTGACACAGGCTCTCTGATGTTAGGCTTTATGATTTCGGCGATTTTGCTATTTTTCTTTCACGAAAACGCTACTGTTGCTACTATTCCTTCTAAAGAAATGCTACACTTCCCCTCTGCGGCCTCTACCGTACTTGCCATATTACTTTATCCTGTTTTTGATACCTATCGTGTTTTTGCCATAAGAATTTACAGAGGATGTAGTCCGTTTTCGCCTGATAAAAACCATATTCATCATGTCCTTCTTCGTATTGGGTTTTCGCATACAAAGGCTACGCGTTCCATTGTTGGTTATCAGATTGTATTCATGTTGGTCTTTACTTTCTTGAGTCATCTCGGACTCAACGAAAACATACTTTTGTTACTCATGGTACTGACGTTACTAACTTCTATGAGTTTATTAGCTCGCTGTCGTGATAAAAAAGTTACTGAGACAAGCTAACACCACCGTCCTACGACTCGTTATATTAGTATGAAATTTTCAAATTCTTTTCTGGATCAAAAGCGGCATCAAACAGATCCTATCGCCGAGCAGTTCGTACGCCAAGCCATCTCCGTTGATCAACACGCTTTTTGGAAATTTATCAGTGACCTTGAGGGGAATACGATTCCGTCGGCTTTTTTATCGCTAGTTGAAAAGTATTTTCCCGGCTATGACCAGCTTCCCAAAGATTTCGATACCCAGATAGTATCAGAAAGCGAATTTTTCTTTGAGCGTTACGCCCAACCCATTTTTATCTTGTTGGGTACATACTCCCTTCCATACTGTTATGCGGCCGAAGCGGGCGTTCAGGTATTGTTCCAGACACAACGACTGACCAAAAGACCACTTAAACGACTTCAAGAGACGGGGCTTTTTGTATTTAATGTCTCGGAGGGAGGAGCATTTTCTGACCAAGGCAACGGCTGGTTATCTATCCTTAAAGTTAGACTTATGCACGCGGCGGTACGAGTGAAGATTGACCAGCACACCGACTGGAACGTAGAAAAGTGGGGGAAACCGATTAATCAAGAAGATATGGCAGGGACGCTAATTTCATTTTCTTTGATTGTTCTTATGGGGCTGCGTAAGCTTGGATACACCATTACCGAAAGAGAAGCAGAGGTGTACTTTCAGCGTTGGCAGATGATTGGCGCGAAACTCGGACTACAAAAAGAAATGTTACCAAGTACGCGTGCACAGGCTTTTCGTCTTGCTAAGTGTATCGAAAAGAGACATATGCGACCTTCTCAGGCAGGTCAAGCACTGAATCAAGTCCTCATTAAGGAAAGCGAAAAGTCAGCACAAGGGCAACTTCCCAAAGGTTACATTTCAGCACTGATGCGCTATTTGTTAGGGGAAAAAGTAGCGCATTGTGTGGGGTTAAATGAGTCAAGCTGGGCCGATCCAGTGGTTCAATTACTTTTTATACGACAAAAATATTTTGCCGCCCCGCCTACCACCTCACCAGAAAAATTACACGCCGAGTATCTTGAGGTAAAGACGCAGTTGCTACAAGTAGCGTAGGCGTGAAGTCCTACCAACTTGTTATGATACAAATAGTTGTTTCATCTCGCCATATAACGTAGTGGCAATCTGTGATCTACATAGGGAAACTTTCTTCTCTAATTCTTTGGTCATCAGAAAGGAAGTTCGTACTTTTGCCACTCTAAAAATTTCAGTCAGTACGAAGACCACTTATAAATGCCTACTATTCAGCAACTCGTCCGTAAGGGACGTAAAACCATCGTGAAGAAATCCAAGTCGCGGGCACTCGAAAGCTGCCCTCAGCGACGTGGCGTATGTACTCGTGTATATACTACAACACCAAAGAAGCCTAACTCAGCTATGCGTAAGGTCGCTAAGGTACGTTTGACCAATAATTTTGAGGTCATCGCCTACATCCCCGGCGAAGGGCATAATTTGCAGGAACACTCGATCGTCCTTATTCGTGGCGGTCGTGTAAAAGATCTTCCTGGTGTACGTTATCATATCGTTCGCGGAGCATTGGATACCGCTGGTGTAGAAGGACGTAACCAAAGTCGTTCAAAGTACGGAACTAAACGCCCAAAAGCAGCTAAAAAATAATTGATCCATGAGAAAAGCAAAACCGAAAAAACGCATCCTCAATCCTGATCCTAAGTTTCGCGACCAGCTCGTGACGCAGTTCGTCAATAACCTTATGTTGGACGGTAAAAAAAGCGTTGCGTACCGTATTTTTTACGGCGCATTGGATTTAGTTGAAGAGAAACTCAATAAGAACAACGAGGGCGATCCAATTGTAGGCTTGGAGGTCTTCCGTCGTGCCTTGGCGAACGTAACCCCCGCCGTAGAGGTACGCAGTCGCCGTGTGGGAGGAGCGACATTTCAGGTACCCTCAGAGGTACGTTCTGATCGTAAAACGACACTCGCAATCAAATGGATGATTAAGTTTGCGCGTCAACGTAATGAGAAAACAATGATAGATCGTCTATGTAACGAAATCATTGCCGCTTCCAAGAACGAAGGCGGAGCTGTAAAGAAAAAAGAAGACACACATCGCATGGCTGACGCAAACAAAGCCTTCTCGCATTTCCGTTTTTAGTCTAAAATGCAGACCTTTGCAGCGATTTATTTAAAAATTTAATTTTCACACCTAAAGTAATGGCAAAGAAAGATCTAAACTTCCGCCGAAACATCGGGATTATGGCACACGTAGATGCGGGTAAAACCACAACTACTGAGCGAATCCTGTTCTACACTGGACTTACCCATGTCATCGGGGAAGTACACGACGGTGCTGCGACCATGGATTGGATGGAGCAAGAGCAAGAGCGTGGTATCACGATCACCTCTGCGGCTACCACCACTACATGGAAGTATCCCACCGAGAAAGGACAGCATACAGACCTCACTAAAGATTATCAGGTCAATATCATTGACACCCCAGGTCACGTTGACTTCACCGTAGAGGTGGAACGCTCCCTTCGTGTATTGGATGGTTCTGTGGCCCTGTTCTGTGCCTCTTCGGGTGTTGAACCGCAATCTGAAACGGTATGGCGACAAGCAGATCGTTATGGT
>CAZNAK010000161.1:0-5876 GCA_964570645.1 uncultured Cytophagales bacterium
CCAGTTTTTTGAAGCCGCGTAGTATCCCTTTTTTATCGTATTCAGCAAAAACGCTATTTGGGTATCTGGAATTATCAAAAAGTACTGTTTTTTCATCCAGACGTATGGAGTCGTTGAAGGCCTGTGTCAGGAAAAGGTTACGGGTAGGCTCGATGTCGGGAAAGCTTAACTCCTGAACGGCATGTATATTAATATGTGTCAAATCGCCTTGGCGCGAGATAATAATCCCAAAAACGCCCTCGTGCCAACTATCTTTTCCCGACTGACAGGTGGCTTTGTTATAACCTACTAAGCCGAGGTTCCGGGAGGGAAACTTTTTTAGATGTCCAAAAACGACTTCACCAGAGCTTTTGAAGTAGTGTTTCCAGGCTACTTTACCTTTAGGATCGTATTTGAGGAGTAGTCCATCGGTTTTACCAAGGCTTTTTTGGGGTACATCAAAGGAGGTTTGGAGCGTATCCGCATAATTGGCAATCAGGTAAAGGCCTGTGGAGTCTGCGCGAATCATCGGATAGGACTCAGGACGCATCAGCCAGTTGGCTTTTAAGGTGTCCTGCCAGAGTAACACGGTGTCCTGTGCTGTCGCGAAATGAGAAAAAAATAGTAGGAGTAGGAAGAGTCTTACCATAGGTAACGAAGGTAACAAATGATTGTCATTGGTTATTTATCTTCTCTTCCCTTTTAGATATGTGTTTACTTTGGGCCGTTGGCTTTGGCTATCAGTTATTTTATCAAGTCTAGCCGACAAATGTAGCGTGCGCGCGCCTTCGAGAACTCAAAATTGGGGTTTTTGCGCTCAGTAAGTTCGTACTGACGACGTAAACGATGCCGAATGCGTTTTTGCAAACGCCGTAGTTTTGGGCTTGATTCCGCTTCGGCAACGTGGATGTGAAGATGTAAAGCTGGATGTTTTACTAAAATATCGAAATACTGCTCGAGTAGATCATTATGATTTTTACGAAGTCGGTTACCCCTAACTCTCAGCGTTTTAATCAAGACAGTACTATCTTTTAGGGTTGAGCGTGTGGTATTGAAGTCTTGGAAGAAGCACTTTTGTACGGCGGGTAGTTAACTCTTACGAATGGTGATTCCTTTTGTAAAGGAGTTTTCTGAGGGTTCTGTTAATGTATCTCGGATCGTCGCTTCAATCTGTTGTACTAACATTTCATATTCAGGTAGGGCAACTTCAGGAGAAGTCGCTGGAATTTGCTTATCAAGGCGTGTTTCGGCAAAAATCCAAGGCATCAGTCCATCCATACCATAAGGGCTTCCCTCTTCCAGAATCCCTTCAATGAGGTCAAGCATAAATTGGCTTTTGAGCTTTGTGCGCGTAGAGTCTGTAAGTTGATTGACATAAGTAGCGCGTTCTTCGTGAAGCGTTTGCGTGGCGCGTTGCCCGATCGCTTCTCCAAAAGCTTCAATTTCCTCAAAGACAAAGCTTTGTTTCAGGGATAAGCTATACATATCCTCGGTGAGGCGTAACTTCCAAAAGTAAGGGCGAAATCCCTTGGGATGAATGCCAATCAGATAAGTTTGTGCTGAGGTAAGTAAGGCAAAAAACTGACCTGTAGAGGCATTAGGTTGAAGAATGCGTTGCTCATACTGCTTAGTTTCGTAGCACCAAATAGACAAACGAACGCCAAGCGACTGACCTTGTGCATCTTGCGCATAGATATTGCCATTTACCTGAACCAGTTGCCCGACTCGTTTTGTTCCCTCTGCAGAAAGTGCGGAAAGATTAATGGAATAAAGAAGTATCAGAATTGCGACTAAGCTCCGCATAAAACAAGGTCTCCAGTAAGGAGTGATTTACATAAAACCGAAGATGTTAGTAGGATTGGTGTTTGTTCTTCTGAGTCTCTAAAGCAGCAAAAACCTTACCGCTGTCCTAGGATCTGGTTGACTTGTGGTGTACTATTTCTTAGCAAATCAGTAGCCAAATGGACACTTTCTAATTTATGGTTTTGTCTGTGGCACTTCTTTTTTCGTGCTATTTACCGTTTTTACCAACCTTAACGATAAACATATCCATCCCTTTGTTATCTATATCTTCGTTGGTGTATCCGCTTAACAAAAACCCATCTTTATCGTGAGATTCGACAATACCGTGCGCTACCTGCATCTGCTCACCGCCGATAGTATTTTTCCAGTACAGCTCTCCTTTTCTATTTAGCTTTGCCAGGAAGATGTTGTGCCCGAGCGAGCTGGTATTTTCAAAGTACTCATTAGGAACAAAAATATCCATGTAACCTGCCAGCACTATGTTACCGTCGGCTGTTACGGCTGCATCGTAGAACTCATCGGTACTCATTCCACCTAAGTTTGTATCCCATATTTTCCTGCCTTCAGGGGTAATTTCAAAGGCCCACGCGTCTGAACTCCCCTTTGAAAAAGAGTAGGAGAAGCCCGCTACTATAAGGTTGCCGTCTGGCATTTCGACGATTGTGTTCGCCATTTCGTTGTCAGGTCCGCCGTAAGAACGCTGCCATAATTCCTTACCTTCTTTGTCGATAGCGAGTACCCAAGCTTCCCAGCGACCGTATCTTAGGGACTCTGTTTGTCCAGCAATCATAAAACCGGTTTCAGTACGAATTACTGACTTTGCGCCATCGTTTTTTTCAAAGCCATAAGTCTTTCTCCAAATTTCATTGCCATTTTTATCAATCATTATTGCCATTACGTCACTGGCAGCGGTTTCAAGACTTAGGGAAGTACCAACGACCAAAAAGTTACCATCTTCTGTCTCTACAATATCGCTTGCCTCATCAATACTTGTGCTTGTACCGTAGGTTTTTTGCCATTTAAGAAGTCCCTTTGAATCAAGGCGTAAGACCATGAAGTCTTTCATACCGATCCCTCCACCATAAGAGTCCGAGTGTCCAACGATCATGAGTTGCTTATCGGAGGTTTCTATGCCGCTGCTTGCCTCTTCGCTTTCTTCTGCGCCAAAGTTTTTATCCCAGACGACACTCCCACTTTCATTGACTTTTACTACGTTCATATTCATATCGCCAATGCTGTAAGAGTCCGTTCTTCCTGCCAGAACATAGTTACCATCGCTGGTCTTGAATAAACTTGTATTTGTTTCTATTCCCTTACCACCGATGAGTTTATAATACAAAGGTATGAAGGTATTTACACTGCTCATACTACTCAATAGCAGACCACCCAGCACACTGGTAGAGAGAATTAAAAAATATCTCATGTTCATAGATTTTACTATTTTAAAATGGTATGCTTGTCCAGAGTACAACAAATGTGCCTAGTTTGAGGCTACTTCTGCTTCTCCAAGATCAAAGAGGTCATTGAGGACATCAACTAGTGTATCTGCTTCGCCGCGTTTGCAGGCGGCTTTCAGTTGAAGGACAGGGAGCTTAATTATCTTTTGCATCATACTTTTTGTCGCTTCTTCAAGTAATTCTACCTCTGCCTCACTGGATTTTTTGAGATAACGCGCCATTTCTTCCTTGCGGATCTCTTCTAGGGTGCTTTTTAGGCGTTGAATAGTTGGCGAGACGGCCATTTCCTGTGTCCAAGTATCGAAACCTTGAAGGGCTTCTTCAATGATTGCTTCAATCCTTGGGATAGCAGCTTTCCGCTTCTCAATCACTGAGGCGGTACGTTGTTGAATTTCGTCAATATTGTAGAGCAAGACACCGATTACGTCTTCCATATTTGTGTCTATGCTTCTTGGCACAGAAAGATCAATGAAGTGCTTGAAGCTAACGGCTTCCCAGTCTTTGAGGTGTTCTTTCCTGAGGAACGGCTCTGGACTTGCTATGGCGGAGATCACAATGTCATAGTCAGCCAAAGACTGATGTACTTTATTTAAAGGAATCACATGAAAACCACATTCGGCAGCCAGCTTTTCTGCCTTTTTTAGAGTACGATTGGCGAGTGTCACGTTTTCGAGTGCAAAGTTGTTGAGATTTCTGGCAACATCGCTTCCCATCTCTCCGAGTCCGATAACAAGTACTCTTGGTCTGACCCACGCTTTGGATAGGTCGCTCGCTAGCTCGGCGGCGGCATAAGAGACCGAAGCCGCCCCGTCCCTAAATTCTGTTTCTTGTGTAACACGCTTATTGGTAAAGAAAATCGTGTGCATCAATCGGTGAAGGAATGGACCCGCTAACTGCGCGTCGGCAGACCACTGATAAGCATTTTTAACCTGATGGGAGATCTGTAAATCACCAATTACCTGGGAGTCTAGCCCCATTGCCACACGGAACAGATGCTGTACTGCCTCTTCGTGCTCGTTGATGAAGACGGCATTTTCAGCAATTTCGCAATAACTGATTTTGTGTTGTGCAATCGCAAGCATTCGGACGAGAAGAAAGGAATGGTCTTCTGTTGAGTTGTAGTAGATTTCTGTACGATTGCAAGTTGAGAGTATTAGTATTTCCTGAATGCCAGCCAGGTCGTGAACCTGTGACAAAATGTAGCGGGTCTGCTTTTCGTTGAGGGCAGCTCGCTCTCGTACGCTTACTGAGGCGGTACGGTGCGATAAACTAATAGCTCTAAATTGTTTGATTAACATGGGTTTTTTATAGTATTTTACAAATATAACCTTTAATTCTCGATTTTCAGCCTTCCCACGACGGAAAACTTATCAAAAACATTGGCATTGTGTGGGGCATCTCGTTTAAGTTCATTGGTGAGGTCTTGCCCTGCCCAGTGTTCGTAATGTTTTCCGTCTCGCCAAAGTCTGGAGTTGGATACATCATATATGAGTCCTTCGTAAGCGCACCATATTTCTGGTCTATCCTGTCCGTTACGAAGTGCCAGCTGGTATATATCATATTCGGGTGGATCACTTTCCATAGCATATAGAATCTTATGTAAGACTAATTTGTTCTTTTCTCCTTACGGTAAAACAAGTTTTAGCTCGCCTCCTTTACAACGGAAGCGAGCTATGATTGAATACTTGTACATTTGCCTATGCGACTACCAGTCAGGAAGGAAATTAGGCGAATCTTTCGGGTTGACTTCTACGACTTTGATGTCAAAAACCAATGTTTTTCCTGCCATTGGTGGGTTTGCATTTAATACTAACGTTTCTTCCTTGAGTTCATGGACACGAACTTGGAAGTTTCCGCCTTGTGTAGATAGTGTAAGTTCGTCACCGACTTTTGGTTTTAGATCTGGAGGAAGCTGTGTTTTGGGTAACTCGACGAAGTTTTCGTCTTTTTCTTCTCCGTATGCTTCTGCTGGAGGTAAAGTAATCGTCTTTTCTTCTTCGACTTCCATTCCCTCGACAGCTTTATCAAAGCCTTTGATCATCTGTCCTGCCCCAACAGTAAACCTCAGTGGTTCTTTGCGTGGGATGGAGGAATCAAATACTTCTCCGCTTTCAAATCGTCCTGTGTAGTGTACTGTGACCTCGTCGCCTTTTTTTATTGCCATTCTACAAAGTAACAAAATAAAGTCGCAGGAAGCTAATTCCTCCAGATTTGAAGGAATCTCTTGATCGTTCTCAAACGTTTAGTAATTATCTCTAAAGAGATTTACTTTACTACTTTAACTGTCTATTTATCGGACCTTCTATAAGATATTTTCTCTTCGAGTTAGATTTTTTCTATTGAAAGTAGAATAATACAAGGGAAACACGATAGCTTGCTTGTAAGAAAAAGCCTTATTTTCTATTATTGCATGTACATGTTACTAAAATTCTGGTAATTTAAACACACGCTCAGTTGTTATGCTAATGAATCTACTGGTTAAAACTCACTCATTCCCTTGTGTAATTACAAAAAAGGGAAGGTTTTGTTTACGCTCCGTTCTCTGTCTCTTAATATCACCTCTTAATGAGAGATAAGAAGATATCCATTGCCTACGGTATCCGCTACGACGAGTGCCTCTTCGATCTGTCTGGGTTC
>CAZNAK010000162.1:0-5844 GCA_964570645.1 uncultured Cytophagales bacterium
TGGTGGAAAAACGTTGTATATTGGAAGGTCCATAAGCATCCATGCAATTGCTAGCACAACTTCGTTTCCATTTTTTACTTTTAGGGCTTTTCCTATTCATGCCAAAGCTTTGGGCACAGCACTCGGGCTATACTGAATATGAGTTTAAGGCTGGAATCATCTTGAAATTTGCCCAGTATATTCGTTGGCCAGAGGAAGCCTTCAACAGTCCCGATGAACGGATCGAAGTTGGGATCTTAGGCCCTACTGATCCCTTCGGAAATAAAATTGACAAAATCCTTTTGGGAAGACCCGTACAGCGAAGGTACTGGAAGGTTAAGCGAGATGCACGCATCAAAGAACTCTGGGGCGCACACATCATCTTTATTCCAGCTTCCGAGGAACAGCGTCTTAAAGACGTACTGGGCTACTATAAACGCTATAAGGTACTGACCATTGGCGACGGCATCCCGGGTTTCTGTGAACAGGGAGGAATTATTAACTTTACGGAAAACTTCCGGTTTGAGGTCAACATTGATGCCGCCCGACGCGCGGGAATCACCATTGATGCACGTCTTTTACGCCTGGCCTCCCGTATCATTCGTAACCCAGGAGGATAACTCAAAAGCGAATACAAAGTATGGTAGGAAAAATTAGCCGATTTTTACGGAATGCTTCCATCGAGAAACAAATTTTGTTTATCACGATGAGCGTAAGCGGTATCGCTTTGTTTTTTGCCTTTATCGCTTTTATCGTCATTGACCTGGTGAGTTACCGCAATCAACTGATCACAGATCTGAAAGATGAAGCGCAACTCGTGGGAGGAATTGCCGCTCCAGCCCTTGACTTCCGGTATCCTGAAAGTGCCGTTGAGCCTATTAAACAATACTTAAGCAACAAGGATAATATTCTTTTTACCGTTTTGTACGATTCGGCGCAGCAGATATTCCTGACTTACCCTCCTCTTTCGGAAACCCGCTACAACTCCGTGGACTTCATTGAGCCAGCCGTTTCGGATGCCAGCTTCATGTTCTTTGATAATTATTTGGAGGTATATGTGCCCGTATTTATTGAAAGAGAGCGCGAGGAGGGCGAACCCAAATATCAGGAGCAGGTAGGTTCTATTTACATGAAGGCAACGTTAAAGTCTTTTTATAGGCGACTCTATCAATATACCATTGTTCTGCTAGGCGTATATGGCGGAGCATTGGGTATTGCGTATTTGTTGAGCCTACTATTTCAGCGATTCTTGTCACGCCCCATTTTAAGCTTAGCAGAAAAAACCAAAGAGATCTCAGAGGAAAAAGATTATTCTGTCCGCCTTGAAAATGACCGAAACGATGAAGTAGGAACCCTCATTGACGGATTTAATGAGATGTTGGAGCAAATTCAAAGGCAAAACACAGACCTTGTACTTGCCAAGGAACAAGCCGAGGAGTCTGCTCGTGCCAAAGAGCAGTTTTTGGCAAATATGAGTCACGAAATTCGTACACCAATGAATGGCGTTTTTGGTGTGGCTGACCTGCTGCTGGACACTAACCTTGACCAACAACAGCGCGAGTACCTTCAGCAAATTAAAACATCCGCCGACCACCTACTCGTAATCATTAATGACATCCTAGATTTATCAAAAATTGAGTCGGGTAAGCTCATCTTTGAAGATGGTAAGGTTGACTTTCCGCTCGAAGTAGATAGTATGCTGGCTGGAGTTCGGATTAAAGCACGTGAAAAAGGTCTCTCGCTCGAGAAAAATATTGATCCACGATTGCCCCGATACTTTATCGGTGATCCTGTTCGCCTCAAACAAATTCTATTAAACTTGCTAAGTAATTCAGTGAAGTTTACGGCGCAAGGTAGTGTCAAGTTAAGTGCTGAACTTTTAGAGGAGGAGGAAAAGACAATAAAGATTCGTTTTTCAGTGGAAGATACAGGAATTGGAATTGCCAAAGATAAACAAGAAGATATCTTTTCGAGCTTTACTCAGGCAAGCAGCGATACTACTCGACGATACGGGGGAACGGGGCTAGGCTTGGCAATCTGTAAAGACTTGGTAGAGATGCAGGGCGGATGTATTTGGCTCGAAAGTGAGCTAGGAAAGGGGAGTGCATTCATTTTCGAGTTAAGCTATAAAAAATATGAAGATGCGGATCAGGAAGAAGAAAAGCGTCGATCAACGGCACTAGCAGAACGTGTGGGCCGTGAGGATACGAGCACAAGAGGTGCGCGCATCTTAGTAGCTGAAGATAATCAGGTTAATCAAATGCTCGTTACGACGATGCTCAAAAAATGGGAGTATGAGGTTGAAGTTGTAGAGAACGGCATCCTAGCTTTCGAGCAAGTTCGGGATCAGAAGTTTGACCTTGTACTGATGGATGTACATATGCCCGAACTGGACGGCTATGAGGCTACCCGACGTATTCGCGCCGAGCTAGCTGGCACCAAGCAAGAAATACCTATCATTGCCATGACTGCTTCGGCACTGAAGGGCGAAGAAGAACGTTGCCTCAATGCAGGAATGAATGATTATATTTCGAAGCCTTTCGACAAAAAAGTATTACAAGAGAAAATCGTCCTACTCATCTCACCACAAGGGAAGAAACGTATTGATACGAAAAAGAGCTACGAGTAATCACTCTCACTCGAATCAAATTATAAAGGACGCTTACCGCTCGCTATTTCTTTGGTGTCGGTGCAGGTTTTTTCTTTGTGGCAGTTGTGTTTGGCTTGTCTTTCTTCTTAGTCTCCTCCTTTTTATTGGCTCCCTCTTTTTTGGGTGGTAAGGTTGCTTTTCCCTTTCCTGTGACCTCTTTTTTGATGTTTAGGGGATCAGCAGTAATGATATTTTTGAGCCATTCCTTCGAGCTCTTATTGTCCTCAAAGACCTTGACGACGTAATCGCGTTCCTCTTCCTTCGTCAAAAATAACTCTAAAGAAATATTAGAAAAAAGGTCATCGCCTGTATTGATTGCCCAATAGCGTAAGCCTTTTTTAATTGCCCGGGGTTGCCAGTCACCAAAAAGCCATTCGTTACCTTCGTTCCAAGGTCCTACAATACCGCTGTGATCTGAAAAGAGCGCGTGACATTGATTTTTATCCATAAAATCAATGATAGTATCAAAGCCCTGCTTGATCTCTGGCAGACGAATAAACCCGCGCCATGAAACGATCGTACATTTTGTCTTTTCGTCAAATTCAAGTTTCAGATAAACTGACCCTAGTGCATTGGTGAGTTGTTCTGCCATGGTAGTTTTGTTGTAGGAATGTTTTTTGTTAATAATGAGTTTAGCTTCTCTTTCCTATTATATGTACAATTTAGTAAGGCTTCAGGGAAAATAAAAAAAAGATGCTAAAAAAGTTATGTTCTCATACCGCCGTCAATAAGTAGCGTTTGTCCTGTGATGTACTTTGCACGGTCAGAAGCGAGAAAAATCACGGCATCTGCAACTTCTTGCGGCTGTCCTGCACGACGCAGGGGAATATTCTCTTGCCATTGCTTGACCATTTTTTCATCAAGTTCTGCGGTCATCTCGGTTTCTATAAACCCTGGTGCAACGGCATTACAACGGATATTCCGTGACCCTAGTTCAAGGGCTACGGATTTGGTGAACCCAATAATACCCGCTTTGGAGGCCGCATAGTTGGCCTGTCCTGCGTTCCCGGTTACGCCTACCACCGATGTAATATTTATGACTGCTCCGAACTTTTGCTTTAGTAAGGTACGCGTCGCCGATTGTGTAAGATTAAACACTGATTTTAGGTTGATATTCATCACCTCATCCCAGTGTGCCTCGGACATTCGCATCAAAAGATTATCGCGCGTCACGCCTGCGTTATTTACGAGTGCGTCTAATGTACCAAAGTCTTTTGTGAAGTCTGCAATAAGTGCTTTGGCATCATCTAGCTGAGCTGCATCTGAGCGATACCCTTTTGCCTGAACCCCTTTTTCACGCAGTGCCGACTCAAGAGCTTGCGCTTTTTCAATGCTCGAAAGGTAAGTGAAAGCTACGTTCGCGCCCTCCTCAGCGGCACGTTCTGCAATCGCACGTCCGATTCCACGCGAAGCTCCAGTAATAAGCATATTTTTTCCGTCCAGCAATCCCATATTTTTTACTTTTTGATGCAAATAAGAAATTTTTAAGCGGTTTTTCAAGCCACAAACACTCGATAACCCGTACATCTTGAAATTAGGCTATCGCTGATACCGCGTAAAAAGGCTTTTTACTTTGAGTTGGATAACGCCAATGAGTGCCTCTCGAATAATGCTGGTGGACATTTTTGAGCTACCCCGTTCGCGTTCGGTAAAAATAATCGGGACTTCAGCGATTTTAAAACCGTATTTCCATGCCTTAAATTTCATTTCGATCTGAAACGCGTAGCCAATAAATCGGATACCCTCTAAGTCAATCGTTTCAAGAACACGACGATGATAGCACTTAAAGCCCGCCGTAGGGTCATAGATAGGCATCCCTGTGATGAAACGAACGTACCAGCTTGCGCCGTACGAGAGCAAAATACGGTACATAGGCCAGTTAACAACATTCACTCCTTTAACGTAGCGTGAACCAACGGCAATATCATTATTTTCTGCTTGACAAGCGTTATAGAGCCGCGTAAGGTCTTCCGGGTTGTGCGAAAAGTCTGCATCCATTTCAAAAGCATAGGTGTAGCCCCACGCTAACGCTTTCTTGAAGCCAAGGATGTACGCAGTCCCGAGTCCTAACTTTCCACGACGCTCCTCAAGGTGTAGCCTTTCGGGAAACTCGGTTTGCAGCTCACGCACTTTATCAGCCGTTCCGTCGGGTGATCCGTCATCTACAATCAGAACATCGAAGGGAAGGGTAAGTGAAAAAACCTTTCGGATGATTGACTCGATATTTTCGATTTCGTTATAAGTCGGAATAATGACAAGCCGCTCCTTCATCGTGGGTAGAGTTAAGTACGTTCGATCATAGCCTCATTCAAAACCAACGGTCGGCGGAAGCGTTCTTCGAGCGAAATCAAGGTCTCGGTACGCGCAATGCCTTCAATAGGCTGAATCTTATCATGTAGAATTTCCCGTAAATGCTTGGTATCACGACAAATGAGCTGCACAAAGATACTATATGCACCCGTTGTGTAGTGAAGACTGAGAATTTCAGGAATTTTAGCAAGCTGGTCAGCCACCTCATCGTACAAAGAACTAGTCGTCAGATAGATTCCCAAATATGCTGTGATGTCAAAGCCTAGCTTACTTACATCGACGTTCAGCGAAGCCCCCTGTACGATGCCTAGATCCTCCATTTTTTTCATGCGCAAATGCACTGTCCCACCTGAGACAAAAACCTGAGAAGCTACCTCTGTGTAGGGCATCTTTGCATTTTTCATCAGTAGGGAAAGGATTCTTAGGTCGGTTTCGTCAAGTTTCGCGTGTAAATTCATGCGTAAGAAAGAGAGAATTGACGAATTACTTAATTACCACTCTCTTCGGTAGGTATTTCCTCCGACTCGGCTGGTATGGTAAGCTCAGAGGCTTCGCCTTCACCTTCTTGGGGTAAAATAGGAGCTTCCTGTGCGCCATTGACCTTACCGTAGTTAGGACTTCCTTCTTCTGCGGGCTGATTATTGCTCCCCTGATTATTCAAAATCGCATTCACGCCAAAGCACAATACAAAAACCGCTACGCACATACCCCACGTGATCCGCTCCAAGAAGTCTGAGGTGCGCTTTGCCCCCATGAGCTGTGTTGCGCCACCGCCGCCAAACTGGCTAGAGAGACCGCTTCCTTTTGGGTTTTGTGCCAAAACAACAAAGACCATCAGGACACAGATGATAATCACCAAGGCAATTAGAAAGTTAACCATAATCTTTTTCTATTTCTGGAAATGG
>CAZNAK010000163.1:0-5828 GCA_964570645.1 uncultured Cytophagales bacterium
GGGTACGCTGATCCAATCTCTCAAACGACTCGGATTGGGCGTGTAAAGATCAGAAACAACGGAGTAAACGTGCCAGCAAGCTACCTTTTCATCATCACCGATAGCAGTATCCAGAATAATTCGGATGGCAAAAATATCATAAACCTCTTCAAAGGGAATTTGCTGCTTTTGCATCTTTGCCCAAATCGAAGAGACCGCTTTGAGCCGTTTCTTGATCTCGAAATTGATGCCTCGCTGCTTAAGTTGCGCTTCAATCGGCTTGACAAACTCACGGGCAAAGCGGTCGCGCGTGCGTTTAGAAGCCTCAAGTTTATCCTGAATCATTTTGTACTCCGCTGGATGAGCATACTTTAAAGAAAGGTCTTCGAGTTCTGACTTGATACTATACAGACCTAACCGATGTGCTAAAGGCGCGTAAATAAATTTCGTCTCCGCGCGGGTTTTGAGTCGTTTGTCACGCGGCATACTCTCTAGCGTCCGCATATTATGCAAGCGGTCTGCAATTTTGACCAACACCACCCGAACATCCTCTGAGATGGTAATGACGACCTTTCTGAACGTCTCTGCTTGCGCCGATTGGTAACGCTTCATGGCATCAGGCACTTTCGTTAGTCCGTCAATTATTTTACTAACCTTAGGACCAAATTCTTTTTCAATTTTTGTGAGGGGAATATCGGTATCCTCCACTACATCGTGCAGAAGTGCCCCAATGATGGAAGTCGTACCAAGTCCCATTTCCTCAACGACGATTCGGGCTACAGCAATAGGGTGTAAAATGTAAGGTTCGCCCGACTTTCGGCGTACGTCCTGATGCGCTGCTTGCGCCATCGTAAAAGCGCGTTTAATTCTTTTTGCGTCATCCCCGTGTAAATGCGGACGCGCAACGCGCATCAAGCCGCGGTACTGACGCAGTATTTCTTTACGTTCAGCCTCGAGGCGATCTTCGGAAATCGGAATGGGGGCAGTTTTTGTAGCCATTGCTTGGAAGTCTAAAATTTAATAACGTAATTTGTGATTCAAATGCGGGTGTGGCGAAATTGGTAGACGCGCTAGACTTAGGATCTAGTGTATTCGGACGTGTGGGTTCGACTCCCTCCACCCGTACCAAAGTCAATAACAAGTGGAACTGTGGAGTTCGACTTGTTTTTTTAGCACTAATTGACCTCAGATCGTCTTGAACGTAACAATCGAAAACACCGCAGCGAACCACGGATTTATTAAAGTTAAGGTAGAGCCGTCAGATTACCAACCTGAGTTGGAAAAAAAACTCAAAGAATATCGTCGTGAGGCGCGCATCAAAGGCTTTCGCCCCGGAAAAGTGCCTATGGGGATGATCAAAAAGATGTACGGCAAAGACCTTAAATTGAACCTAGTGCTGGATACAGCAAGCAAAAGCCTAAATGACTATCTTAAAGAACAGGAAGATCTGCGCGTCGTGGGCGATGTTTTGCCCCAGCAGGAGTCGTTCGAGAAGGTAGATTGGAAATTTGACGAAGAGTTTGAGTTCGTTTATGAAGTAGGCATTGCCCCTGACTTTGACTTTGATCCTAGTCAGATCTCTATCGTTAAGCACAATATTAAGGTGGACGATAAAGAAGTTAATGACCGCATTGAAGCCCTGCGCAAGCAGCTTGGCGAGACGAACAATTCTGAGTCAGTCGAAGATATTGCGCACACGTTGGTATATGGTGACTTTAAATTAAAAGAAGAGGACGAAGAAGGTGAGACGTTTGATTTACCATTAGACGATATCAACGCAGCACTGGCAAAAAAGTTTCTCGGAAAGAAAGTAGAGGAGACCGTGACGTTTGCATTAACCGAGATTCATGATGATCAAGAAAAACTACTTGAAATTATTGATCGTGAGGAAGAAGCACTGAAGGCACTAGCCGGGGAAGGAACCTTTACAATCAAAGGTATCACGCATAGCGTTCTAGCAGAAATAAATCAAGCGTTTTTTGATAAAGTACTGGGTTACAACGCGCCCGCTGAGGGAGAAAAAGAAGGCGAAGAGGAGTTTGATGATTTTGAAGAAGTAAAAGACGAAGCCGAGGAAAGCGAGGAAGCCACGACAGAAGAAAACACAGAGAAAGAAAAAGAAGAGACGCAAGAACGCGTAACCAACGAAGCCGACTTTCGTGCTAAAGTTAAGTCGGATATTGCAGAGGCTTACGAAAATGAAATCAAAGAGATCATGGGACAGCGTTTGCAAGACTTGATCGCAGAAAAAACAGAAATTTATCTTCCCGACGAGTTTTTGAAGCGATGGCTACTCACTACTTCTGACGAAGAAAACCCAATTACCGAGGAGCAGGTAGAAAAAGAATATCCTTTCTTCCGTGAACGCCTAAAATGGTCTTTGATCTCCAATCAAATCGCGAAAGACGAAGAACTTAAAGTCGAGTACCAAGATATGCTTGAAACGGCAAAGGTGATCGTGGATAAGCAGTTCCGCCAAATGGGCATGAGTCTGGCGCAGCTCGGTGATGAAATGGCGAACAATTTTGCGGACGAATACCTCAAGCGCGATAACGGCAAGAACGTGCAGGAGGTGGTAAGTCAAGCTGTTCAAACGAAAACGATAGACTGGCTGCTCGAAAACGTTACTTTGGAAGAACAGAGCGTTACTTTGGAAGAATTTCAGGACTTTATGAAAGCCGAAAACGAACGCCTTAAAGCACGGTTTGATGCTGGAAAAGAAGCAAAGAAGAGCGAAGAGGAAGTAGAAACGGCAGAGGAGGAGAAATAAGAAGCTTTTCTTTATCCGTAAAAGTAAAAACTCCAAGAGCTTAAGGGCCTTTGGAGTTTTTTTGTACTCTTAGCGAAAGATGAGGATTACTTCCCCTCAATAGCTCAAATAAAAAAAGTAGCCGATGTCACACCGCTCAACTACCTACCCTTGCTACCTCTCGGTCCTGGGGGAGTTCGGCAGGAGCTGGTTGCACCGACTACAAGGACAAAAGTACAACAAAAATCGACTCGGTCAATCACTTTAACGATATAAAAGCCTTTTTCTCTCGGGGATGTATCGCATTTTGGTTATCTTAATTGCCCAATGAATTTTCGTACCGCACTTACGCCTCTACCACTCCCGCAGCGTTTGCGCCTGAGTGATAAGACCTTGAGCATAGGCTCTTGCTTCTCGGACAAAATTGGGCAGTATCTCGAAGACTTTAAGTTTGATATCCTGAAAAACCCTTTTGGTATCCTCTTTAATCCTGTTTCCATTGGTCACTTTTTCACATCTAAACTCTCGCTACCTGATGCAGCTTTCTGTCAGCATAGTGAGCGAACGTTCTGCTTTCTGACACACTCAGACCTTCATGCTGAATCCGTAGAGACACTACGCAAGAGAATACAAGAAGCTCATCAAGGCTTTTGGACGCGACTTCAGGAAACCGACGTTATTATATTGACCCTCGGAACGGCCTGGTGCTATGCGCATCATGAAGTAGGTGTTATCGCAAATTGTCATAAACAGCCCGCAATCTTATTTGAAAAGCGACTATTGACTGTTTCCGAAATCGGAAAAGCAGTAGAAAAGGTTCTTTCAGGACTATCCGCAAAAACACAGGTAGTTCTGACAGTTAGCCCCGTCCGACATCTAAAGGATACCCTCGAAGGAAGCTCGGTAAGTAAGTCAACTTTGCGATTAGCCGCCCATCAACTCACCCAAAAATATCCTCAAATTCACTATTTCCCCGCCTACGAACTCCTTCTTGATGACCTGCGCGATTATCGCTTTTATGCCTCCGATTTACTGCACCCCTCCCCCGAAGCCATTGAATACATTTGGGAAAAGTTTCAAAATGCTTGCATAGACGATGAGACGAAAGCATTTATCAAGCGATGGCAAAAAGTTCGTCAGCAACTCCAACACCGTCCGTTTAACCCTGAAAGCAATGCACATAAGCAGTTTTTGGAACGGCTTAGGGAAGAGATAGCAGGCTTTCAAGAACTCATAGAGGTGAAGCAGGAACTGTTATATGTTGAAGACCAGCTAAAACGGTACTGATCGCTTTGTGTTCATTACAAAACTCAACAGCTTATGCCTTTTCACTTAGTGGGGTATTTGCTTGTTTTTAACGCCTTTTCCGTATCAATTGGATTGATTTCAGAATGGTTTTTGTTCTAAATTATTATGATTAACAGAAAAAATCCTATGCGACGCTATAAAATTTTTACCCCTTTATTTATCATTTTTCTTGCAGGCAGTGCTTTCGTATTTCGTTCCGAAACACCTCCTCCTGCACCAAAAGCGGAAGTTGAGTGGCTAACCATTGAGGAGGCACTTAGTCGCCACCAAAAAGAGCCGCGAAAGATATTTGTGGATGTTTATACCGACTGGTGTGGCTGGTGTAAGCGAATGGACAAGACTACATTTTCACACCCAGAGATCTCGGAGTACTTAGGTGAAAAGTTTTATGCAGTAAAATTTGACGCTGAACGCAAAAAAGATTTTGTGACCGCAGATACCACCTTTAAATTTGTGCCGAATGGAAGACGTGGCTACCACGAGTTTGCCGCCTTCCTACTTCAAGGAAAGATGAGCTATCCGACCGTTGTATTTTTGAACGAAAAGCTACAAATGATCCAGCCCGTACCAGGTTACATGACTGCGGCGCAGTTTGATCCCATTTTGAAATATTTTGGTGGAAATCATTACCAAAAAACTCCTTGGACGACTTTTCAGAAGGAATATACCTCGTCAATCAAGTAACTTTGCCTCTTAAAACGACTACAACCATAACTTTTACCCAAACTACTCCGCCCCATGACGACTCCGTCACTTGAGTCCACACGTGGCATTCTTGAGCAAATCCAAACGCAGGTAATACGCCTGACCGATGAGCAATACGCAAGACCACTTGCACTGCTTTCGGGTAGTTCGCCTGGAATGCACATCCGCCATATCCTTGAGTTTTATGAGTGCCTGATTCAACAAGCTCCGCAGGGCATTATTTGCTATGATAAACGGAAACGAAATAAAACCTTAGAAACTTCTGTACAAGCTGCACTAAGACATGCCAAGAAGGTTCAGACCACCGTCGGAAATCAGAAGGGGCTATTACTTCAACTAGAGGTTTACACACCAGATGGGAGCCAAAAACAGCTTATTCCGACAAACTGGGAACGCGAACTTTCTTACAACCTTGAACACGCCATCCATCATCTGGCTATTCTTAAAATCGGTATAAAATATCATTTGCCAGAAGTCGAGCTCGTGGAAGACCTCGGCGTTGCTCCCGCGACGATACGCTTTCGGGAAAGCTTAAAAAGTTAGTCTTCTAGGTTGAGGACTACTTCAACCATTGAGTTTCCGCAGGTACAACTGGATAGTATTTTCGAGCCCAAGGTAAAGTGCATCGCTAATCAAGGCATGACCAATCGAGACTTCATCTAAATTTGGAAGCTGAGTAGCTAAAAAACTGAGATTTTCAAGGTTCAGGTCATGCCCTGCATTGATGCCTAAACCTAGCTGATGGGCGAGCTTTGCAGCCACTGTGTAGGGCGCAACGGCGGTATTTTTGTCCGATCGAAATCCTTTAGCGTAACTTTCCGTGTAAAGTTCAATGCGATCCGCCCCTACTTCAGCGGCTCCCTCTACCATTTTAGGATTAGGGTCAAGGAATATGGAAGTCCGAATACCCAACGATTTAAGCTCTGCAATGACCTCTTTCAAATAACTTGTGTGCGTTAAGGTATCCCAACCTGCATTAGAAGTTAATACGTCTTCGGTATCAGGCACAAGGGTTGCCTGAGCCGGTTTGATCTGACGGACGACCTCTAGGTATCGCCCCTTCTTGGGATTTCCCTCAATGTTAAAC
>CAZNAK010000164.1:0-5817 GCA_964570645.1 uncultured Cytophagales bacterium
CGACTTTCTGAGAAGAAATCGGCATAAACGTCGTTTATGGCACCAAAATCATTAATATCCGTCACAAAGATAGTACATTTTGCCACTTCGTGAAGGGTCAGTTCGGCAGCTTCAATGATTGCTTCTAGGTTTTTGAGTACCATACGAGTTTCTTCTGCAATAGTACCCTGATTTTGGATTACTCCATTTTTATCAAGGGCAATTTGTCCCGATACAAAAAGAATCCCGTTAGTAAGTACTGCCTGATTGTACGGTCCTACGGGTAAAGGTGCCTTTTCAGTCTGAATAAGTGTCTTTAACATGAGTTTGTTCAATTAAGGCGAAATATACGTAAATCCCATGAACTTCAAGGGAGAAGATTTATCTTTGAGCAAAAGCCGCTTGAGTATGCAGAAAAAAGTCCTCTTCATTGTTAGTCCCGCTTCGGGAACAGAACGTAAAGAACCCCTGATTACACTTATCCATGCGTTTGCCCAAAACATGAATTATGGTATTGTTTTGACGGAGGGAAGCAACCATGCCCGAGAGCTAACGCAAGAGGCTATGCGTTCAGAGGTAGATTATGTGATTGCTGTTGGGGGAGATGGAACGGTAAATGAAGTCGCTTCGGTACTTTATAACACACCAACAGTACTGGGGATTATCCCTATCGGTTCGGGAAATGGGCTTGCCCGACATCTTAAAATCCCACTGAATTTTATGGATGCGCTTAAACGCATACAAAACGGGAAAATCAAACACATTGATACAGCTTTAGTAAACGGTAAGCCTTTTTTTTGTACTTCGGGGGCAGGGATTGACGCACACGTAAGCCAGCTCTTTAAGGAAGCTCCCCGTCGTGGATTTTGGTCTTATTTCAAGATTTCAGCAGTTGAGTTAGTAAAGTATGCGCCTCGGGAGTATGAAATTGAAATTGATGATGATGTATTTCGGCGCGAAGCACTTCTTGTTACTGCCGCCAATGCCACGCAGTTTGGAAATAACGCTTACATCGCTCCTACGGCAACCGACGACGACGGAAAGCTCGATGTTTGTCTGGTCAAACCGCACGCTAAGCTCCTCTATCCTTTTACGGCACTGCGCCTCTTCCGAAGGAGCCTTAACAAAAGTAAATATTGGGAGATGAAACGGGCTAAAAAAGTGACGATTCGTCGTTCCGATGCGGCTGTTATCCATCTTGACGGTGACCCGCTTGAAGCTCCAGAGACGCTGGAGTACGAAGTGATCCCAAAAAGTTTAGCTGTGATCGTATGAAAAAAGAGATTCCTAACCTACTAACACTCGGTAATTTATTGGCAGGCTGTCTGGCGATCTGGCGTATTGCTGAGGGACACCTTGAGGAGGCATTATATTTCGTTAGTATCGGTCTAGTTTTCGATTTTGCCGACGGCGCAACGGCTAGGGCTTTGGGGGTAAGTTCTCCGCTCGGGAAAGAACTAGACTCTTTGGCGGACTTGGTTACCTTTGGTGTAGTGCCAGGCTTCTTGGTGTTCTCTTGGCTTGACCCTAAGGTAGCGTGGCTGGCGCACACGGCATGGCTCATTCCGCTGCTCTCCGCCTATCGTTTGGCTCGCTTTAACCTTGATACGCGACAAACGGAACACTTTATCGGCTTACCTACACCCGCTCATGCTGCCTTTTGGCTTGCCTTACCTTGGCTAAGTATTGAGATTCCACCCCTTGCCGTTGTTGGTCTTGCTATCGTTATGAGCATACTTTTGGTGCTGAACATTCCGCTATTTTCTCTTAAATTCAAAGAATTAACTTGGCAAAAAAACGAGCTTCGCGTTATCTTTTTACTACTTACTGTGGCTTTTTTGGTAGTGTTCCGAGTGGAAGGGCTACCGTTAATTGTGGGCAGTTATTTACTTCTTTCAATAATCTTTCATCGGGGGAGTTAGCCGGAGGGTTCGGATTCCCTAGAGTGCAAAACCCATTACCAAAATATCGTCGATCTGGCGAGATCCACGCATCCACTTTTTAATGGTTGTATCCAGAATTTCCTCTTGCTCGCTCATGGGCAAGAAATGAATATTATGAAGCAGGTTACGGAACCGGGGAGCCATGAACTTTTTGATACCTTTTTCACCTCCAAATTGGTCTTGATAACCATCTGAGTACAAATAGAAATTTGTCGGAGCATGGAAAGCGATCTTATGTGTCGTGTAGTTTCTAACCGAACCAACTTGCTTGCCACCAATCGGGAAGCGATCACCTTTTATATAATGCAAATCACCGTTTTGGATATAAACCAATGGGTTTTTCGCGCCAGCAAACGAAAGCTCTTTTGTTTTTTTGTCGATGACACAAATCACCATATCCATACCATCAGCATTGTGCGTATCGCGCTGTTTGAGATCCTGACGTACCCCATAGTGAAGCTCACGTAGGATCTGAGAAGGCTCGTGGATATTTCGTAAGTTGATAACCTCGTTCAAAAGCTCGTTACCGATCATACTCATCAGTGCCCCAGGGACACCATGCCCTGTGCAGTCCACGACCGCAATAAATTGCTTATCATCTTGCTCGGCAAACCAGAAGAAATCTCCACTTACTATGTCTCGGGGTTTGAACAAAATAAAAGACTCTGGAAGTGCTTGTTTGATGGATTGTTGATCAGGGAGCATGGCTTCCTGAATGCGTTTGGCATAATTTATACTTGAGTGAAGCTTGCGGCTTGTCGTCTCTATCTTCTTTTTCTGACTTTCAATCTGCTCGTAATTATCAGCGTTCTCAAGGGCAATACCCGCATAAATAGCTACATTGCGGAGCAGCTTAATATGGTTTTCGGTGTAGGCATTTTCTTTTAAGCTATGCACCGAAAGGACACCTATTGCACGTCCTTTTACCAAGATGGGAAGATAAACCAGCGATTTGGGCGTTTCCCCACTTGCGGTCTCCAAATGAGAGGCAGAAATCTGAGTTTCTGGGCGGTTGACAATAATTTCCTTACTTTCCCCATAGCAGCGTATCGAAAGGCTTTCCTCATCATCAAGCGGGTAAGAATAGGTTTCGAGTTCTACACCGTTTTCGATGGAGCCTTCAAAGACCAGGCTATTCGATTCCTCTCGATAGATTCCGATGCCGAAAACAGCTACATCCATCAGGTTGCCCACCTGCTCGTACACCTTTTTGATAATGATAGAAACCGAGAGATAACTCATCACAATCTGTCCGATCTCAGAAAGTAATTGAATGTCTTGATAAGCACGTTCAATCTCCGTTTTGCTGCGTTCTAGTTCTTCTTTCTGCGAGACAACCTCTTCGGTACGCTCGCGGACAGTGTCCTCAAGGTTTTCATATATTGAAGCGTTGTCCAATGCAATGACCGCATAAACCGCCAAGTTGCGGATCATGTCAATCTCAAATTCGGAGAATAGCTGTTTTTCAGCAGGTCGTACCGTAAGTACGCCTAACCTTCGTCCTTTGCTACTGAGTGGTATGCCAACGGCAGGTAAAGAAGTATTAGCGACCAGCTCAGTGGGGTAAACGGCAAGTGTTTTTTGGTCTTCGGGATGGCAGTTTACAACAACCTCCTCCTGACGCATAAAAGTATATACGCCTAGATACTTTCGCTCATCAGTTGCTCGTATCGTCTCTTGGTATTTCCCGTCTTTGTATATTTTTTTAAAATATAACTTCTCCTTTTTTTCTTGATAGATACCAAGCGAGAAAGCACTAAATTCCATTAGTCCGTTGAGGCTTCGGAGTGCCGTGTCGATAATTTCCTCAAGCACCAGACTAGCAGTCATCTCCTGACCAATTTTGGCAAGTTGCTGCACATTTTGGTAAGCTGCGTTGATTTGCCCTTTTTGATATAATACCTCACGGGTACGTGAACGTACATTTTTGAGCATGAACTCAAAGTCGCTAGATAGTGATCCGATTTCGTCTTCGCGTTCTACGTGATATACTTTTATTTTCTCATCAAAATTACTCTCAACGGCTTGATGAATGGAGGAGGAAAGGTTTTCAAGCGGCTTACTGAGGTCGCGTATCGTAATCTGACTCAATGAGAAGTTGAGTACTAAAAAGAGGATGGACAGTACAGCGATGATAATGATAGTGTTTGTACGTGTGTCTTCTAAGTCTAAGGTAATTTTTTGGTTAATCCGCTCAATACGTGCTTCGGTTTCGTTTGAGAGACGGAATAACCACCCAAATAGACCATTCTGCTTATCTCCAATAAATTCATCGAGTTCAGTGAGCTTCTTGAAGTTTTCTTTATATTCTTGAAAAGCCCCCTGAAGGTTACTTCTTTCGTATTCTTCTATTCGGTTTGTGGGTGGGGGAAGACCACTGGACAACGCTTCAAGTTCTTTGAAGAGAAGTTCTTTGGTTGTACTGTCTTGGCGGAGTAGGTAATCTTTTTCGTAAAGCCGCATGGCCAGCAGACGTTCTTGATCCAGAGACATGCCAGACTTGTTTATACGTGCAATAGCGCGCCGAACGTTTCCTTCGTACCCATAACTCTCAAACCCACGAGCGGAAATAGCGTTGACAAGGCTATCGAAATATAGCTCAAAAAGTCCAATATCTAGTACCGTAGAGTCAATGGCGCTGCCAATTTCTAATTCGTCTAGCTCTTCGTTGGTCTTGAGCTTGACAAGCTTACCCTGAATGTCAGTCAAGATTCGGCGGTGCTCTTTTACGTAAGGACTTTCTCCCGACTCATAAAAATCAGGATTTATCGCGTCTTCGTTGTAGAAGTCTTTCTCAAGGTTATTAGCACGTGCAATGTCAAAAGTGATACCTTTGAGGGTATCAGTAATCTGCCGAATGCTTTGCGCCCGATAGTTGAACCAGATAAATATACCGATGATAATCAGCATATTTATCGTCGTAACGAAAAAAGAAAAGGTAAGTTTTTCCCGGATACTTTTAAAGTCCTGTGGAAGCAATGAGATCTTCATTTGAGCTATTAAAGCAATAAGTTCAGTCAAAACCAGCACACATGTAAAAATACGCAATTACTGTCCCAAATCCCAATCTACGAGTAAAGTTTCGCGTGTTTTTTGGCAGTAGGGCAAGTCAATACGGGATTCTTCCTGCACACGCATGGGAGTTTAGCAGAAAATTTTCCATACCTTTAGCTTATGTTTGACCGAGATAAATGGCAGGAAATTATTGACACGATCTTTCGGCATCCACTCCGAACGGCGCTAACGGCTTTTGGGGTGAGCTGGGGAATATTTATGCTTGTCCTGCTCATGGGGGCTGGTAAAGGGCTTCAGAATGGTGTTGAGTATGAGTTTCGTGACGATGCCACAAACAGTATCTGGATTCGTCCCGGGCGCACATCGGTGGCATACAAAGGAATGCCCGTCGGAAAGTACGTACGGTTTAGTAACGAAGACTATCAAAACCTTCTTGCCATGGAGGGAACAGAGCACATCACGGCCCGGCTTTACATCAGGGGAGACTACAGGGTAAGGTACAAAAAGGAATCTATAAATTATGATGTTCGGGCGGTACATCCTGGGCATCGCTATCTCGAAAATACACTTGTTTATCAGGGACGATACATCAACGAAAAAGATATTCGGGAGCGGCGGAAAGTAGCCGTCATCGGGAAGCTGGTGTACGAAGAATTAATGCAGGAGCAAACCGATGATCCTATTGGGAAATATATCGAGATTGCCAATGTTCAGTACCAAATCGTAGGGATCTACACGGACACGGGCAGCGACTCAGAGATGCAAAAAATTTATCTCCCTGTAACGACGGCTCAACTGACCTACGGAAGAAGCCGTGAACTGGATCAACTGATGTTTACCGTAGGCAATGCGACACCCGAGGAGTCTGCGCGCATCGAAA
>CAZNAK010000165.1:0-5799 GCA_964570645.1 uncultured Cytophagales bacterium
ATCATCAAGAGGTTTCGGATATTTTAGGTATTACAGTTTCTACCTCAAAGTCACAATACAATCGAGCAAAAAAACGTTTACGCCAAATTCTTTCAGAAAATGGATAATTTAGAAAAATTTATAAAGCAAAATCGTTCCGACTTAGACATAGACGGACCGAGTCCGAAGGTCTGGACGAAAATCTCCGAAGACTTAGCCCACAAACCGCGCCCAGTTCGGATGGTTCCCATTACACAGGTATGGAAAGTTGCCGCAACCTTTCTTCTTATTATTTTTGGAATGTTAGCAGTTTATCTTGCTCAAATTCCTGAAACAGGCTCTCCAAATCACCAAATAACGAGTTTAGAGATGATTTCTCCTGAGCTTGCCGAAGCAGAGGGGTACTACGATCAGGTTATTGGCCAAAAGCAAAAGGTACTTGAAAGCTATGATTTGGAAAAAATCAACTGGCCAAGCAACCCTAAAGCAGAGTTGGTGTCTTTGCAACAGGAGTATGAAGCCATGAAGAAAGACTTGTTTAAGGAGGTAAACCCGCAGCCTGTCACCGCCGTGATGATCGTAAATTTACGCACAAGGCTTGAAATTCTTTCTAAAGAGCTTCAGCTTTTAGAAGCTTATCAAAAACAAAAAAATAAAACTGATTATGATAAAGGAACTTAAATTTCACTTTCTATTTTTGCTCGCTTTATCCGTCTGCATACAGACCTTGGCTACCCCATGGAAAAAGATAGAGAAAGAAAAAGTCATTGAAGCGAATCATACGCTTAGCAAGAAGGGGCGTATAGAGATAGAGAATAAATACGGTGAGGTCACCATAAAGACATGGGATAAAGATGAAGTTACCCTCAAGGCAACGATTAGGGCATGGTCAGGTAGTGAGAGCCGTGCCGAAGGAATCCTGGAAGACATCACCGTAACGCATCGTAAGTCAGGAAATACCGTTTCGATAAAGACAATCGTTAGCTCTCGAAATAATGGTTCAAACTACAATCAAGGCTTTGAAATTAACTATGAAATCAGTATGCCCGCTCAGGCCTACCTTGAACTGAGTAATCGCTTTGGAGCTGTCTCGCTCGAAGATCATGCGGGCGGGCTAGAGCTAGAAGTGGAACACGGTAATCTCCGTACCGGGCACTTGACGGGAGCAGAAAAGAAGTATGTTCGTGTTCGTTTTGGTCAGGTAGATATTGATGAGTTTTCAGCGGGCGAAATGAACGTACAACATGGAAATTGTACTGTAAAGACCGTTGGTAACGCATTCTTGGACGTAAGGCACGGCAGCCTTCAGGTTGAGGAAGGGCGTGACCTCGAAACAGAAGTTCAGCATGGCAGTACGACCATCGGGACGGTAAACTCACTGGAGGCAGAGTCTGGCTTTGGGCGTTTTAGCGTGGAACGTGTCGAAACATCTATTCGTGCCGAGATAAAACACGGCTCTTGTGATATTGATGAGATGGGCGCAAATTTCAAAGCTGTTTACATCGAATCTTCGCATGGGTCCGTAGATGTCGGAACAGGCGACTCAAAAGGCTTTATGCTGAATGCCAAATCTCAGTTTGGGAGCATCCGTTCTTCGCTTTCAGGCTTGAATTTCAGCCGAGACATTAAAGAAAATTCCAGTCATAGGGTTGAAGGAAAATACGGTAACGGCGCAGGACGTATCGAAATCAAATCTAGCCATGGGAGTATCCGTATTCGGTAGTAATTTCAGTGAAAAAATGTAAAAAGGTGTTTGAGAAGGTATATGTACCTTTATATTTCAACTTTAAAGACCCTCTCCCGAACCATCTTTATCATTCTTTGAATGTCACCTTTCAAGAGACGGTCATCTTCTAGCTTTGGTACTTGTGCCCGAATGGTCTGATAAGCCGTCTCTACGAACGCCGAGCAGCGGTTGGGTCGCCGAAACTCAAGGGCTTGTGCGCCATACATGAGTTCAATGGCGATGATTTTCTCGAAATTACCAATGATCTGCACGAATTTTCGACCCGAAATACTTCCCATTGAAACATGATCTTCCTGTCCCATCGAGGTGGGAATACTGTCTGCCGAAGGCGGAAAACACAGACTCTTATTTTCCGTGACGAGGGCTGCCGTCGTGTATTGTGGGATCATAAAGCCTGAGTTTAAGCCTGTATTTGGAGTCAGGAGGCGGGGTAAGCCGTGCTTTCCTTCCAGCAAAAGGTAACAACGACGATCCGAGATATTTCCTAATTCAGCTACGGCAATCGAAGCATAATCTAATGCCATCGCCAGTGGTTGCCCATGAAAATTTCCACCCGAAATTGTGTTGGTTTCTTCAAAAATCACGGGATTGTCCGTCACGGAGTTGAGTTCAATTTCGGTTAACTCACGCAAGTGATTGAGCGCATTACGCGAAGCTCCGTGTACTTGCGGGATACAGCGTACCGAATAAGGGTCTTGAACGCGCTCGCACTCAAGGTGAGCGTGAAGGTTCTCAGAGTTTTCGAGAAATTTCCGCATCCGTCGCGCGACTTCCTGATTACCGGCAAACGGACGTACTTCGTGAAGCTCCGCATCAAAAGGGGCGGCACTACCCTGAAACCCTTCCAGACTCATCGTACCTGCTAAATCCGCTAGATCCGCCAGATAATCCATTTGGTGCAAGCCCAAAACGGCGTGAGCCAAAATGAACTGCGTGCCGTTGATGAGTGCTAAGCCTTCTTTTGCTTTCAAAGGTATGGCTTCAAGCTGATGAGCCGCCAAAACCTCCGTTGCGGGTTGGGTCTCTTTGCCCTGCCAAAATTCTCCTTCTCCCAAAAGCGGCAAAAACAGATGCGAAAGTGGCGCAAGGTCACCCGAAGCCCCCACAGAACCTTGTTCAGGAACCACGGGAATCAGATCGTTTTCCAGGAGGAATAACAATCGCTCAATGATTTCTAGCCGAATGCCCGAATACCCAAAACAAAGGGTGTGGATTTTACAAACCAGCATTAGTCGGGATAGCAAAGGCGAAATTGGCTCTCCAACGCCCACGGCGTGGGTCAAAAGCAGGTTTTCCTGTAATTTATTGATCTCAGTAGCCGAAACACGGGTATCGCAAAGCGGTCCAAAGCCCGTGTTGATGCCATAAACGGCTTTCTGTCCCTGCGTGATCGTATCGACTTTAGCACGGCAAGCCTGTACTTTTTTTGCGATCGCTGGCATAATGCTTCCTTTACATTCCCCTTGGGCCAGCTTGATGGCTATGGAAACGGTAAGCGTATCTTTTCCGTAATTGAAGTTCATTTGTGTGGTGCGTAAGTGTAAGAGGGAAGTTACCGATTTTCGCTAAGAGTAGTACTCATGTGGGTTTATCCGAATGGTATTTATCTAACTTTTAGGCGACATTTGGTTTGTCGTACTCAAAAAGTGAATTTTAATAAGATGATTTTTGGGAATAATCTTACCATTATGAAGGTGGCAAAAAGAGGAAAATTACTAACTTCGTTAATTAGCTACCCCAAACCGCCCTATCTTAGATGGAAAACCGAGTTACCTACACTGTCCGCAAAGGTGATAGTTTTTACGACATCGCGCAGATGTTCCGTGTCAATGTAGCGGATCTGCGGACGTTTAATGGACTAGGGAATTACAAAATTCAAGTTGGGCAAGAACTCCAAATTCCTAAATCTCAGGAAGAGCGCGACAAAGAAGCCGAAAGTGAAACTTTTGCCGAGCTTGCCCCCGAGCGTATCCATGTCGTTTCGACGGGAGACAGCCTTTTTCAGCTTGCAGAACGCTACGGAGTGACCATCAACGATATCCGCCGCGCTAATCAGTTGGATTCTAATCTCCTAAACATTGGGCAAATGCTTCGTATTCCCTCGCCGGAGCATACACGACAAGCCCTTGAGCAGTATGTGGTTAAGTCTGGCGATACCTTGAATAAGTTGGCAGATACGTTTAAAGTGAATATGCAAGACTTGCAGGCATTTAATCACCTGAAGTCCAATCATTTGTATCCGGGGCAGCTCTTGTATATTCCTAGCCAAGAGTCGCGCCCTGAGGACGAAATTGAATGGGTGAGCAGAGTGGAAGTGCCTTCCAAGGAAGTTAAGGAAGCAATCGAATACGAGCGAAAACGTAACTTTGAACTGGCTTACGTAAATGGTATTGATACTTTTGGTGAGGGACTTACGGGAGGTGTCGGTCAGGGGCAGGAAAATCAACCCGAGGACGTTCAAAAAGTAGAAACACGACTAAAGCAGCTTGGCTTTGATGGTGTGGTAGAACTCGAAAAGTTCCAACGCGTTTGTCGGATCAAATGGTGGTCAGCGCACAAGGCATGGGGACAGACCCCCCCTAGCTTTACCCAAAACGTAGTGCGTCCCAACGACATGAGCTATCGTTTTTTAAGAGACTTCACGCAGTACGAGCTTCGGTTCAAAAACCATTTGGGCAACGAGGATGTGGTGAGTTTTACCAACTTTCCGTTGAGCGAGGCCTGTGTCTATCCTTATGGTGTCGCTTTTGAGGGAAAGTCAAGGCACCTCATTCATGCGACGTATTTTCATCGTTTAGGTTTAGCCAGAATTATCGCTGAGGCATTAGAGTATGTGATAGAAAACGAAAGTTACTTTGATGCCATCAATACGTACGATCACGGTATCTTTTCCTTTGGTTTTGTGCAGTTTGCAGGGCAGCGCGTGCAGGGGAAGCTCGCCGAATTTATGGCATATCTCAAAAAGCATAACCCCAGTTTGTTCGAGGAATCTTTTCAGCGGTTTGGTATTGATGTAGAATACGCTGAGCCACAGCCCGATGACTTCCGCCCTGCTCGCCTCGTGATTATTGATCCCAACGCAAATCAGGGAATTGTCGTTTTGCGGGGGCGCGAGGCCGAGGAGCATCTGCGGAGTAACAAACTCCTGTACGCCGCATTCATTCGGGCAGGACGTGATCCTGAGATCGCAAAAATACAGGCACAGGCAGCCATAAAGTATTTTGTACGTCCAATTTTGGCAAGTCGGATTGTACTAGATGTAGGAATGAGGCAGGATTTAGGGTCGGAGGCAGTCCGCGATGTCATTCGTTCCAGTGCGGGGCTTGCCACCCTAATTGACCTGATGATTCATTACGGCAAAATTACTGCCTTAGAAACGGTTGAGGAAGCCATTGAGGTAGTCGCCGACCAGCACGGACTAAGCACCATCTGGCAGGTTCGGAATATTGACGAGCGTAAAATCCTTCGCTATCTCAGGCGCAAGCACAAAGACCCACTGTTGCAAATGCGCATACAAAAAATCATGGAACGCGCTACGGAAGAACAAGATCACCCCGTTGATGAGCAGGGCTTTAGCTTTTTTAAGCGATACTAGAAAAACCAAATCGCTGCTTGTACGTTTGAACATGTAAACATACTTTTAGACTAATGAAAGCAATTTGGAAAGGTGTCGTCTTGGCAGAGAGCAATGAAACTGTTATGGTAGAGGGTAATCATTATTTTCCGCCTAACAGTATCAATTCAGCGTATTTCAAAAAGGCTACGCACCACACGGTCTGCCCATGGAAAGGCACAGCCGACTATTTTGACATCGAAGTAGAAGGCGAAGTCAATAGCGGTGCGGCTTGGGTTTATGCTGAGGCAAAAGAAAAAGCTAAGCACATTGAAGGCCATGTAGCCTTCTGGAAAGGAGTAGATGTGTTAGCTTAATTGAGAGGTAAACTGCTAGATTAAAAAGACTCCAAAGGTTTTCAAAAACTTTTAGAGTCTTTTTACATTTATGTTGGTGTATCTCCCTCCGTATTCTCCGTTTGCGGTGGTGCTTGCGCGCTCGTTGTATTTTTCGAGTTCGT
>CAZNAK010000166.1:0-5785 GCA_964570645.1 uncultured Cytophagales bacterium
GCCTCGAAAAACTGATCCACGACCTGCTGCTCCACATTGCCGCGCAGATCGAGGCCAAAAAGTAAGGCAAGAAAAACGCTACCATCGGCATAAACAATACAGCCTGATGCACCGAAAAGTCTAGGGTTATCAAAATTCCCAGAAAGCAGATTACTCCCCAGACGGTCATTGCCTGATGGCGTACCGTCTGAAAGTTCACAAAGTTAGTCGTTTGAAAGACCTTGAAAACACTAAGTAATAAACCCAGTGCCGCCAAAAGCAAAAATGACGCATCCAGAATACCGTTCGTAAATGTTAGAACGAGCTGTCCTACGCTAACAAAAGGAATAATGATCTGATTTAAGGCAGGCCCAAATGCATCGTATTGATATAAATAAATTCCGACCAGAAGAGGTGGAAAAAACGATCCGTATAGAAAAACTAAATACTCCCGAGGCTTCGTCCCCCGAAATGTTCCCAAACTAATCAAACCAAACAACAAGAACGCGATGGAACCGAAAAACGCCAAGCTTGCCAAACCAATGTATATGCCAAGACGAAAGATTTCATAATCGGTTGTGCGTTCCTCAAGTAAGAGTACACGGTGAAGTGCTAACAACAAAAGCGTAAGCGAGATTGAGGCAGGAGAAAGTATCAAGAACGTAGCATGAGAATGTAATAACAAGACGAAGACAAACGTCGGTAAAGTGGTACGCTCACGGTATAAGTCAGGATGCTGTACGGCTTGTCGGAATAATAATACCTGCAAAAGCCCCAATAGCACACCAGCTAGTCGATACCCTAACGTATTTCGTCCAAAAATGGAGTAAAGCCCGCCATACGTCCAGGCGGTCAGAATTTCGAGACGTTCCCAAACTTCGACATAAAGTTGCTTTCCCTGTACAAGATATTCGCCGACCAAAATCCATGAAAACTCATCAGCATACGTATCAAACCCTTGGCTCAAAAGTAAGGGCAAGCGAATCGCTAGAAATACCAAGACGACAGTTGTCCAGCGAAGAATATCCGAATTTCGGAAAAATTGAATCATTAGGTGAAGGTAAAAAAAATCCCTATCCGACAGTCTGTCGAACAGGGATTTTTAATGCTCGCTGCTTTTAGCAGAAGCGTATATCTCAAATATTTTTTAGCGTACGTGCTTTTTGCGAAGTGCCTCCACCAAGCTCGTAATCGACAGGATGTCACTTTTACTTGCCGTAACAATCGTTTTTGCACCGCCTGAAATGACAACCTCACCGTCAACTACTTTTGAGGTCGGTCCCTCGCCGCTCGTTTGGACAACTTTAATACTTGAAAAAGCGCGCTCTAGCTGCTTAAAGTCACGCAGTAAGGTTGAAAAGCCGGGCTTATTCTCGTACTGCTTCATCGCAGTCATGATTTGATCCAAAGCAAGCTTTTGCTCACCAATACGTGTTTTTAACTCATCGTTACCCGCTTCCTTGTACGTTTGTGTGGCAAGGTGTAAGCCTTCAAACCAGCTTCCTGCGACAAACAATAAGCTCAAGTGATTACGGCTCTCACGCTGAAGTTGCATATTAACATCTTCAAGGCTTTGTGTAGAAGTTAATAAAAGTTGTTCTACGTTACTTGCATTCGCCGCGTCGCGTATCGTCTCTTCGTCCAAGAACTGGTCGATTGAAAGCTCAGTAGCAAGCTTTTTGACAGCACCTAGGTAGTCGAGCGCATCAACTGTACGCCCGTACAATGAAGCAAAACCCAGGTTGGTCGCGTAAACACCTAGGTTGAATGCCTGATCGTGTGAGGTCGTGTAATTACCTGACTTCCTGGGGTCATTCAATAATGCTTTTTTGTAAGCAATGTCTTGGCTTTTGATCAGTGCCGAAAGCTCGACAGGCGATGGAATGGAATTAATCAGATCCGTAATTTTGTCTTTATCTTGCGCTTGCAAGGCAGGGGCAAAAAGAGAAAGGATTAGGCTCAAGGAGAATACATTCAGCAATAGTCTTTTCATGGTATTTGGAAAATTATGATTTTTGACTCAAAAAAAGGCACTTTGTACTGTGCCAGATCAGGCTTCTGTTGGGTTTCATGCAGAGGAATAGCAAATTTGTGACCAAAGTCCAGAACATCATGCAAAAAAGAACTGTTTACCTCGTATTTGTGCTTATCCTAAATTATTTTTTTGCTTCAAGTAGCATAGCCCAAATAGACAATACTCCCTTTTTAGACACCCTTAGGCTATCAAAACAGCCACAAAAAACCCTTTTACTGCATTTAGACTACCTAGGATACAATAAAAACAATGAGTATTTTAACAATATTGCCGATGGCTATACTTTATTTGGTCAGCAAGCCATAGCCACCTTACGGTATCGTCCCTCAGCGCATATCTTTTTAGAAGGAGGGGCTTCGTTTCGGCGAGACTTCGGTATTAATGCTACAAGCGAGTGGCTTCCCTTCCTGAGACTTAAATTTCAAAAAGACAGAGTTTCCTTATTATTCGGTACGCTTGAGGGCAACCTGAATCATGAACTCATTGAACCTCTTTTTGACTTTGAACGGCTTATCGCACGAAGGTTAGAAAACGGAATGCAAATCCGCTATTCTGGAAATAGGCTAAAAAGCGATATTTGGGTTGATTGGACGATAAAAATCGACGAAGGCGATCCTTTTCGTGAGCGTATTGATGGCGGTCTCAACCTTCAGTACGACCTTTTGCCATCGGAAGAAAAAGCACTAAACACTGTCCTTCAGGTCACGGGTGTGCATTTGGGTGGACAGATCGATACTTCGCCCGAACGCCTAGTCACTAGCTTTAATGTAGCGGCGGGGGGCGTATTCAAGCGCGAAATTAACCCCAAAGGCTTTGTCAAAGCCTTTGAAATTCATCAGTATGGGGTTTGGCATAAGGACTTTCAATCTTCATTGGGGCTTTACGACCGAGGTTGGGCGGTGTACAGCCATGCTAACCTCAGGTTGGCGCACCTCGGAAATATTGGTGTAAGCTACTGGCGAGGAAATACTTTTGATAGCTCTACTGGGGGGGATTTGTATAGCTCTACCTCAAGGCGTTTTGCCCCACGCGGAGGTATTCTGGGAGAGCGCATCCGAGAGTTATTAATTTTTCGATTTATCAATAACATTTCTTTGTCCAAACGTGTCTGGCTTTCCTCTCGGCTCGAACCATTTTATGACCTCCAGAACGAAAAATGGGAATTTAGTATGGCACTTTACCTCACCTATCGGCAGGGCTTCAAAGTTCGTTAACGTTAAAAGAACTCATTTTAATCCAACGACTCTTTCCAATCTTTTGTACCTTTAACGTACTCGTATTTCTCAACCAAACCACACGTACATCATGAGTAACAAAGAAGATCGGGACATTGAAAAAGGGTATTCCAGAGCTGAATTTGCCGCCAAGTTGCGCCGCCTCGCTGATGCGATTGAAAACGACGAGCGTTTCGAGATTCAGGTGGCAGGAGAACGCATCTATGTCCCAAAACGCGCCATTTTTAACATCGAACACGAACGTGAAGATGGAGAAGAGGAGCTAGAATTTCAGCTTAAATGGACGAATGAGGAGTAATGGTTAAAGTTTCCACAGGTACAAGTATGCACTTGTACCTATTTTTTTACCACTCATAAATAACACTAGAATCAATGGTGTCCCACCAAGTTACAGCGTATTGGCAGATTTCAGGGTTGATAAATTCATGAGCCTCACTATCTGAACGCTGCTTAAAGGAAAGCTTAGGCTCTGCGGCTAACTCGTAAAACAAATCTTGTATTTTGCATTCATTGACCTTAAGAGCTTCTTCGCCGTAAATTGAGTATAAAAATATCAGTAGGATGGCATTTGAAGAGGCATCTAGCTTTAGTGTTAGGTGGAATCAGGTTATCAGTGGGCTTTTCCATTGTGTATGCAGGCAGTGAATACGAACGATACAGTAAACCAACCATGTAAAATGCAGAATCATCGGAATATCGCTCGGAAAAACAGACGCGCTTACTATGAGTCATATCCGTATTGTTTAACGTGACTTCCATCTCAATAACGGGAAACCGATCAAAGTCGTTGTCCATGACGCTTTCTGGATAGTTAAAGCTGATCCTTGTGACACAGGCCTCCAACAGCAAGATTAAAAAGCAAACAATAGCTTTTTTCATGTGTACAAAATACGAGAAATTGATCCTACATTATGAGTTACAACTTCTACCCAGGTCCTTCGGCAGTCTATCCTGAGATAAAAAACTACCTCACAGATGCTTGCGAAGAAGGTATTTTAAGCATTCAGCATCGTAGCCCGCAGTTTATCGAAATTTCGAGGGCGGTACAAAGGCTTCTTCACGAAAAGCTAAATATTCCTAAGGACTATCAGACTTTCTATGTCTCCTCTTCAACCGAAGGCTGGGAAATCGTTAATCAGGCGTATCCAGACGCGAGTAGCTATCACTTGTTTAACGGTGCGTTTGGAGAAAAGTGGATGAAGTATCGGGCAGCTTTACATCCTAAAATAACACACGCTGCTCCTTTTGATATCAATGCACTTCCTTCCCTCGAAAATCTAAATTTGTTAGGTGAAAATAAACTTTTTTGCATTACTCAAAACGAAACTTCAACGGCTACACAAGTTCCGATGGATACGCTACGGACGCTGCGGACAACGCACCCCGACTCCTTGATCGCCGTGGATGTGGCATCTTCGTTTGCGGGAATTTTGTTGGAGTGGGAGCTGGCTGACCTTTGGTTTGCCTCCTCCCAGAAATGCTTGGGGATGCCTGCGGGATTGGGGCTTCTGGTCGTCTCGCCGCGTGCTGTGGAGCGTTCTCAGCGAGCAGGGCGTTACAATGACTTGAAGTTCATGGCAGAAAAAATGCAGGATTTTCAGACGACTTACACACCAAATGTTCTAGGAATTTACCTTTTGAGCCGCATTTTGGAACAGTTACCACCGATTCAAGAAGTGGATAAACGGATAAAAAAGCAATCCAATCAGTGGTATAACTTTTTGGAAGCCGAGGGGTGTGACTTATTAATTAAGACTGCCGAGGTTCGTTCCGACACCGTAATCGCCGTAAAAGCCTCCCCTGAGCGCATCGCTAAAGTTAAAAAACAAGCCGCCAAATCGGGGCTGATTCTGGGAAATGGCTACGGAAAATGGAAAGCACATACGTTTAGGATTGCTAACTTTCCCGCCATTCCGCTTGAAGGAATCACTAAACTTCGGAATTTTCTAGGAACTTAATATTCCGCTTGAGTCCCTTGAACTTGGTACGTTTGATCGCTGAGCCTGCAAAAAGCTCCTCGAACAGCTCTTCGGTAATCTCCTCCCAATCTGTTTTTTTCATGTTTTGTAGCTTTTCGTTAGGCGCAGATTTAATTTCTTGATGTGCTTTCGCGCGCCTGTTCCACGGGCAAACATCCTGACAAATATCGCAGCCGAATATCCAATTCTTCCACTTTCCAGCAAATGAGGTTGGAATTTGCTCTCGCAGTTCAATCGTCAGGTACGAAATACACTTACTGCCGTCAACCACGTAAGGTGCTGGAATCGCGTCCGTGGGGCAAGCATCGAGGCAAAGGTGACAATTCCCGCAGTAGTCTTTTATTGGTCCGTCGTATTCAAAATCTAGGTCAAGGATTAGTTCTGACAAAAAGAAAAAACTCCCCGATTGCTTATTGATCAGGTTGCTATTTTTCCCTTGCCACCCGATGCCGCTACGTGCTGCCCATGCTTTTTCGAGTACGGGAGCAGAGTCCACGAAAGCGCGTACATTGATATCCCCGTACTGTTCTTTCAACCAAAAAATAAAGGTCTTGAGT
>CAZNAK010000167.1:0-5778 GCA_964570645.1 uncultured Cytophagales bacterium
TTAGTCAATTCTAAATAAATTCGTACTTTTGCATTCCCAAAAATCAATCGAAATAATGGCTGTTACTAAAGTACAACGAAAATTGCGCGTGTTACGTAACCGCGCCGCTAAGCGTCGCGCCATGTTAAAGCGCAACAGCAAAATGCCTCCTATCAAGCGAGTAGATGTTGAGGCAATCAAAAAAGAGTTTGCTCAGAAAAAAGAAGATAATACACCTGCTACCGAAGAAAATAAGGAGGAGAACGCAGAGTAAAGATATTACTCACGGAAGTCCTTCTTTTTACGACAACATCACAACCCTTAACTGAAAAAAGTCAGCTAAGGGCTTTTGTTGTGTATTAACTTTATCGAAAATATCGTACAGGGTTAGTACGTGCCTCCGAAACATACGCGAGGACTTTGGGAAATTGGTTCGTGACCCACGCATACAAAAGTTCCTTTGTAAAAGCCTCGCTCTCGTAATGGCCAATGTCGGCAATGACTAAGTACCCATCCGCATCAAAAAACTGGTGGTATTTATAATCTGCTGTAACAAAAAAGTCTGCCCTAGCACGAATCGCCTGCGGTAAAAGAAAGCTTCCCGCCCCTCCACAAATAGCCACGCGTTGTACCTCTCTTCCCAAAAGCTCCGTATGACGAATCATGGGAAGTTCCATTGAGGCACTAAGGTGCTTCAAAAATGCGGTTTCACTCGTTGCCTCCGCCAAAGTGCCTATCATGCCTGAACCCGCCTCGTCCTCACCCGCTTTTGGGGCAAGAAATTCTAAATCTGTTAGCCCAATCTTTTCAGCGATCTTAGCGTTGACACCTTCGCGTACGTTATCCAGGTTGGTATGAATGGCATAGATGGCAATATCTTCTTTGATGGCTTGGGTAACTGTCCGTTCGATATAATTTTTCCCTGTCAGGGACTTCAAGCCAGAAAAAACAATCGGATGATGGGCTACCACCACATTACAATGCTTCGTTTTTGCCTCTTCCAATACCGACTCCACACAGTCCAGACTCAACAACACACCCGAAACATCCTGCTGGGGATTACCCACAAGCAAGCCTGAGTTATCGTAGCTTTCTTGTAAGTGTAGCGGTGCAAGGGATTCTAAGAACTGCGTTAATTCGTGTAGTTTCATAGTACTGGAGTTAAGATTTTACCCCCGCATCGCCTCGGCAGGATCAGTGATTGCGCCGCGCCAGGCGGGAAATAAGGTTGCCGTTAGGTAAGGAACCAGTGATAAAAAGAAAATTGTCAGTAAATCCGTAAGTTGTAACACAGGAACGAGGTCATAGGACGGATAAAGCACCGACCAACCGATCAAAAACGGACGTAGCAACGGTGCGCCTAGTCCAAAAACATGAACGTGGGCGAATAAAATTCCCGTTAACGTTGCCAGTAACGAAACGAGTAATCCCTCCATTAGCTTAAAGGTCAAAACATCATTGATTTGCCAGCCAAGTCCTTTTAAAATACCAAGTTCTTTTCGTTCTACGCCACTCAAGCCCGTAGCGTGTTCCCAGACGAGTAACAAAAATGCTAACACCGAGAGCAATGATCCAAAAATAAAGATACCACCCCGCCAACTAAATAAGGTGGAATAAGTAGCCTGAAGTTGCGAAAGCGTCACGACCCGAAAACTTGGGAAGCGTTCGTCTAGCTTGCGGGCGATGTTAGCGACCTCTTTAGGGTTGTAAACTTCAAGGGCAAGATCGATACTTTGCGTAGGCGTAAGTCCGATGACCTCACGAGCTGTTTTTTTATTGAGCAAGATCAAATCTTTGGTCAGTAAGTCCGAAGAAGCTTCGAAAAAGCCTACGAGCTGAAAGCTACGCTTTTCGCCGTCACTGTCCGTCAGAGATAAGAAATCTCCGATTTGTAAGCCACGCAGTTCGGCTACTCCAGTTCCACAAACTGTGGTAGAGTCTGTAAGCTTCAAATTGGCTTGTTCAACCTGTAAAAAGTCCAATCCCGCCAGAGTCGTATCCGTCCCCCAAATGGTAAAAACTGCACCCGTCGCCTCATCAAAATTATAACCCCATACACGGTCGTAAGCTTGCTTTACGCCACGAATGTCCGCAAGCGCATCTAGTGTGTTGGCTTCAAGCGGGACAAGCCGCCCTCCTGCAAGACGCTGTACCCAGATTTCGGGGAGGTCTTGAAGTAGCGTTTGTGTTTCGGTCTGTAAGGCACTTGTAAAAAACACCACGGAGGCATAAAACCCAACGACCAGCGCGTAAATTAGCCCTAAGTAAACGTGCTTTTGCCAGCGGCGACCCATAGAACGAAGGGCGTAATCAGCGAGATTGAGGAGTTTCTGCATAAAAAAACGAAGATGATGGAAAATGCTCTAAATACGCGGGAAAATCTTGAAACGGCGCAGTATATTCAGGCGTACTCAGATGGCGCGTATGGCGAGATTCTGTCGAAAAGGCAGGATCGGTCAGCAGAAGACGCTTAGAAAGCTGTGTGTTTTGTGAAGGTTCTTGCCGCAAGCCGATAGCCCAAACGCCAACAACCAGCAAGAGTTCTAATACGATTAAACCTAGGAAAAAATAGAGTCGTTTCATATTTGACTAATACTAGACGTTGCGACTACGTTCAAAGCATTTGACTACCCCTTCAATGCGATCATGCTGATGCTGATTATCAAAGACCCGCTGAATCTCTAACTGCTCTAATAAGGCATCTTCATCACGAAGAAAGCTCTCAAATATTTGATGTAGGAGTTGAAACTGTGGGTCTGACAGGTTTGTAGCGCGCTGAATAAAGTCATAACGTTGTGCTGCAAGTTTTGTAACTACCATATTTAAAAATAGGACTATTGTGATTGGGATACAAATTAGTGTTGATCTGCGAACAACTCTAAAAACTTTCCTTTCTCATCCAAGTGTAAGGCAAGTTTGGAAAATGATTTTTTACGTCCATAAAGTCCTTCCAGAGTGGCCGGTTCGTGGAGTTCTACGAGTAGGTTATGCCCGTCAAGGTCGCCGAGCGGGGAAAGCTTCATGATTTCGTCTTCTTTATTGATCGTCTTACGGAAAAGGCTAACTTCCTTAATTTGAGACTTCGGAATACGGGCCTTGCTCAAGATGCCATAAAGAAAGATCAACTCCTTATCTGTAACAACTACGGGGCGTTTGGAAAGCGAACATGCAATTCCAAAAAGCTGAAAGCCTATGTAGATACTCAACACCGAAAGCATCCACGCCAATACGATACTCCAACGCTCCATGAGCACATGCAAAGCGCAGGTCTCCACACCAACGATCAAAATCAGGATACTCAAGATCGCAACAGAACTACTTTTGCGGTGATAAGAAAACTCATTTTCACGAAATGTATATTTTTTCCAATTTAAAAAGCCATAGTATAAAATGGCGAGTTCCATAGCGAGTAAATTTGCAAGCGTAGGCTGCGGAATAAGCTCCTGCGTCGTTTGTTTCAGTGCTGAAAACACATCTTCGCCCTGCTTTCCCCCAGATATTTTGATGACGCGATAAGCTTTGAAGCCCACAAAACCCAAAACGCCAAACTCAAGAAAAGGCAACACGTAAGCGTGAAATACTTGCAAAGGTTCTTGCGCTGATGCAGGAAGCCACAGTGTACCCAAAAAAGACCCGATAATGAATACAGGTACAACCGTGATAATAGGAACCTTTGTTTTTCGGACGAGTAAGAAGTAGAGAACTGGAATCGTAACGAGTAGGTCCACCATGATGGCTGAGGAAAGCTCGCCTTTAACAGGAAATTGTCTCACCAAGATTGCCAAGAGTCCGAAAGCAGCTACCAAAAAAATTGGAGCGCGATAATGGAATAATTTTGTCCGCATAATTCTATAGCCAAAATTTTAGTACCTGACAAAAATGCTTCTTACTAAATTTTAGCCTCCATCCTAGCCTTCCCCCCCACAGGGGAAGGAATACATTCGTTCTCAGAAATACACTTGTAAATAGCTAATAATCATTATTCTTTGAAGACGAGTGATGCTCCCCTCTCCATTTTGGGAGAGTGGCTGGGGGGGGGCTAAAGCAAACAAATTCTTTTTTGTCATGTACTGTAAGTCAAAATAAAAAAAGCCACACAGAACACCAATGTTCTGCGCGGCTTTTCTTTTAAAAGGTTTTAAGCTTTCTATTTTTCACCTGCTGCTTCGGCTGCTGCTTCGGCTTCTGTCTCCATATTCATGCGCGCACGAACCATAAACTCTTCACGCATCTGCTGATAAGTTTCTACCTGAGGAGCCAACATCACTGCTTGCGTGTATGCAGCCATAGCATCGTTCAACAAGCCTTTATCCTCAAAGAACTTCGCACGAACAAGTGCTGCGATTGCTGTTTCATCCTGTGGCATTTCTGCAAGTTCAGCCTTTAACTCGTTAGCCTGCTCACCGCGCATACGCTTGACAGGTCGCTTTTCAGAAACAATGTCACCATTTTTCGCATCCACGACTTTAAATAAAAAGTTAGAGTTTCCACTTAACCGCTCGTCTTTCAAGTCGATCAAAACCATCATATCTGATGTTTCGATGGTAAATAATTCTTTCTCTGAAAAGTCCATCACGACTACTTTGTAGTTCCCCGTAACTTTTTCTGGACTGTAATTATTTGACTCTTCATAAACCATCCACTGTAAGGCAGCATAGTCACCGATGTAACTGTTATTCTTTTTCTTGTTTTCGGTGTCTTTACTTTCGTACTCGACGGGCTTAAAAATAAAGAGCGTAAAGTTTTCATTTGGTAAAGCTCGGCTTGCAGATCCTGTTTTACTCATATGGCGGTAACGACGCGCCATAGCATCGCTATCATTCTTTTGCGTCAGCTCGTCAGCTACAAAATTCAAGTAACGGGAAGCAGCACTTCCATTACCCGAGGACTTTACTTTTGCGTCTAACTTAGCCACATCGTAAGAACCAGCTTGTTTCAGCTCGAACGTTTTACCGCTGCTGTGCGCCAAACCGAGATAACCGTCGTTAGCGATCTCAATCTTTCCATCTTTTACTTTGGAGCCAATCATCAAAGCCTGTCCATTGGCCTTGTTTGCGCCTTTGTTTGCCATCACGCGGAAAGTATAATCCTGCGCCCAGCTCGTTGCCGCCATAAAGAGGCAGCCGATTACTAGAGATACAATTCGTGTTTTCATCTTCATATAAAGTTTAAAAAATTCAAAAACAATTTTCAAAGTATTTTTAGCGCAAAAAGCTGTATTTCGCACTCAGTTTCTCACGGAGATTTCCCGTTATGGCTAAAAACACCTCCAGTACATCTCCCGAGAGTAAGATTGCAAATAACGCCAATGTCAAATCAATCACTAGGCTGAACCAAACAATAGACATTAATAGTACGAAAACAAATACTACACCTTCGACTAATTGCAAGCCCTTTGTTAGAACGTCATACCATGTACCAAAGGTTTCACTATAATACATTTTTGTGAAAAGAACGACGTTTATATAACAAAGTATAGCCGCAATAATAATGCCTACCCAGCTTGGCATGATATTCAAATAGCGTTCATCTAAGATCATAGATAAAATATTGGCATGAACAACGACCCCGTACATGTCTGGCGGTGTTCTGCCAATCGGATTTTCATTGAGTGGCGTGTAGAAAATATCCTCTGCCCCAGCGTAATTCGTAAAGTCGTCCCCTAGGACACCAAATAGTACGATCTTTCCCTCGACCATGTCAGGTGTAAAATTCCCATCAATGGCATCAAAGACATCAATAAACGTAAATTTATTATAGCGTCCTTTGAAATAGATGTGTTCGGTTTCGTTATTACGC
>CAZNAK010000168.1:0-5776 GCA_964570645.1 uncultured Cytophagales bacterium
CGTTTCGCTGCGGAAGACCAACAACGGCGGAAAACAGTCACACAGATGCCTCACCCCAGTGGATACATGGGGATAAAAAATACGTGCGTAATATCTATCGTCTTGGACTACAAAAGTTTTTAAGACTCTTTTATAATCTTTTCTTTTACTTCTAAATTTCCCCTTCCAGTATTTGGCATCTCGGATTGTCTGACGTTGTTTTGTGATCTCATTATAACGCTAAGGCATCATGAAAGTCCTTAAATTTGGCGGCTCGTCCGTCCGTACGCCCGAAACCATCCTTCAGGTGAAGTCTATTGTCGAAAAACGTCTCCAAAACGAACCACTCGTCGTCGTTGTTTCGGCATTTGGTGGGGTGACGGATCAACTGATCCGCATCAGTCAGCAGGCAGAAATGGGTATGGACAGTTACAAAACTGAACTCGAAGACCTCACTACCCGTCACCTTGAGGCAGTCAAAACGCTCATCCCTGTCCAGCAGCAAAGCGGTATTTTGGCAGAAGTTCGCTTCGTACTCAACGAACTCGAAGACATTCTGCAAGGCGTTCAACTGGTACGCGAACTCAGTACCAAGACCAGTGATTTTATTGTCAGTTTTGGGGAACGACTTTCATCTTACATCATCGCGCAAGCATTTTCGCATCAGGGCATGCCCGCTCAGTTTGTGGATAGCCGGGAACTCATTGTCACGGATCGGAATTTTGGAAATGCTACCTTGGATATGCCCACTTCGTTTGCACGCATTAAAGCTCGCCTTCGTAACCTAGATGCTGTACCTATTTTGGGAGGCTTTATGAGTAGCACACCCGAAGGTGAAACGACAACCTTGGGGCGGGGCGGCTCGGACTACACAGGTGCGATTGTGGCGGCGGCACTCGGGGCTTCGGTCTATGAAATTTGGACAGACGTAAGTGGAATGTTGACCGCTGACCCTCGAAAAGTAGCAGGCGCACTTCCCATTCGGGAGATTTCTTACGAGGAAGCGATGGAACTTTCTCATTTTGGCGCAAAGGTGATTTATCCGCCGAGCATCCAGCCCGTTTACACGGCCAAAATCCCTATTCAAGTTAAAAATACCTTCGCCCCTGGTGATATCGGTACCCGCGTCACGCGTACCCCAAAACGCGGTCAGAAGGACATCAAAGGGATTTCAGCAGTACGCGATATTGTGCTCTTGACACTCTCAGGAAGCGGTTTGATTGGCTACAAGGGGCTTTCGATGCGGCTCTTCACGGCACTTGCACAGGCGGACATCAACGTGATCTTTATCTCGCAGTCCTCGTCTGAGCATACCATCAGTATCGGCATTAAGCAGCGGGCTGCCGAAAAAGCCAAGGCTGCCATTGAGCTGACCTTCGAGAAAGAAATAAGCCTCCGCCGTATGGACGAGCTAGAGGTTGAACGTAATCTCTGCATCATGGCCGTAGTGGGCGGAAACATGAAAAATACTCCCGGGATTGCAGGTAAGTTGTTCAGTGCTTTAGGGAAAAATTGCATTAACATACGAGCCGTCGCGCAGGGAGCTTCGGAATTAAACATCTCTTTTGTCGTCGAGCAAAACGACGAGACCAAAGCCCTCAATGTGCTCCACGAAGCCTTTTTCTTATCGGATCACAAAGTTTTGCATTTGTACATTATCGGAGGGACAGGCTTAATCGGAAAGACGCTTCTCCAACAAATCCTTGATCAGCAGGAAAAACTCCTCCGAGACCGTGCTCTCGAAGTGCGTGTCGTGGGCTTGATCAATACCCGCAAAATGCTTATTCAACCGCACGGAATAAACCTGAATAACTGGGAAGAGACAGTAATGACAAGTGATATAAGTTCGTCTTTACCGGAGTTCGTAGAGCAAATTGCGACGCAAAATCTGGCTAACTCAATCTTGGTCGATTGTACGGCAAGCGAGGCGGTAGGGGAGTTTTACGAAACCGTTTTAGAGCAAAATGTATCTGTGGTTACGCCAAACAAACTCGTTAGTTCGGGAGACTGGTCGCGGTTTGAGCGCATTCAGGCACTGGAGCGTAAGCGTGGGGTGCGTTTCCTCTACGAAACCAACGTTGGGGCAGGCCTTCCGATCCTAAGTACTTTGCAAGACCTTATCCGCAGTGGTGATAAAATCCTGAAAATCGAAGCCATTCTTTCGGGAACATTGAACTACATCTTTAACAATCTCTCGGCAGACAAAAAGCTAAGTGCCGTGGTACGCGAAGCCAAAGCAAAAGGCTTTGCGGAACCCGATCCACGTGCTGACCTCAGTGGAAAAGACGTGGCGCGTAAAATTCTCATTTTGGTACGCCAGATGGGGCTACCCTTTGTCTTGGAGCAAGTGCAGATCGCTCCATTTATCCCTGATTCTTGCCTAAATGCTCCTTCGGTGGACGCTTTTTGGGACGAGCTCGAAGCCTTTGATGAGACTTTTGAGGCGGATCGTAAAGTCGTCGCCGACCAAGGAAGGCGTTGGCGTTTTGTCGCTCGCTTTGAGCAGGGTGTAGCGCGTGTGGGCTTAGAGGAAGTCGCTAGCGAGCATCCATTTTTCCGTGCTAGGGGTAGTGACAATGTGATCATCCTGACCACAGAACGTTACCATGATCTTCCGCTTGTCGTTCAAGGTCCGGGTGCAGGTGCAGACGTGACTGCCGCTGGTGTTTTTGCCGATATCATTCGGATTGGTGGGTAAATAAATAGCCCTGCAAGAAGATTTAAAATCGCTTACAGGGCTTTAGTATCTATGCAAATGTAACTATGTATTTTTGCAGAAACTTCCCATTGTGGTGTCTCCCTGTGTAGTAAAAAGCCGCGCGCGGCTTTTTACTACACAGTCTGCTAAACTGATTATTGGTTTTCTTTTGAGTAGGTACTTAACTTAGTTGGCCAAAGCCATTAGTAAGTCGTGCTGCGTAATGATATGCACCTTTTCGGCTTCGTCACGCACTAAAAGGGCGGGTTTTTCCTTTGTAATCAGAGAAGAAAGCGCGTCCACGGAGTTATCCATCGCTGCAAACATAAACGGCTCACCCATGATTTTGCTGACAGGTTCGTTTTTAAGTTCTGGATTGTCGATAAGTTGGCGTAACACCTGTGCGTCAATCAGACTACCCACAATCTTTTTGCCGTCTGCCGAAACAGGAATCTGCGAGATCCCCCGTTCGTTCATAAGCTGAATCGCATGTCCAATTTTCTCATTTTGATCAATAAGCTGAAGGTTGGTTGCCCCGTTGGTACGTGTCGCAATGATGTCCCGTGCCGTAGAGAACTCTTTTTCAAGAAAACCATGATCACGCATCCAGTTGTCGTTATAAACTTTATTAAGGTATCGTGTGCCGTGATCGGGTAAAATAACAACCATCACATCGTCTTCTTTTAGATGCTCGCGCGCATACTCAAGGGCGCCATATACGGCAGCCCCGCATGACCATCCGATAAACAGCCCTTCTTCTCGGGCTAGTCGTCGTGTCATGATGGCAGAGTCCTTATCGGTTACCTTTACGAAGGTATCAATGAGGTCAAAATCGACATTTTTAGGCAAAATATCCTCGCCAATGCCCTCTGTGAGATAAGGATAAATCTCGCGCTCGTCAAAAACGCCTGTCTCCTTGTACTTTTTAAATACAGAACCGTAAGAGTCAATGCCGACGGTAACGATATTAGGGTTTTGTTCTTTTAAGAAGCGCGCCGTTCCGCACATAGAGCCACCCGTACCCACGCCTGCGGCATAGTGTGTAATTTTTCCGTCCGTATCTTTCCAGATTTCGGGTCCCGTGGACTCATAATGTGCCTCGCGGTTCGAGAGGTTATCGTATTGGTTAGGATAAAAAGAGTTTGGAATTTCCTCGTTTAGCTTGCGGGCAACCGAGTAATAGGAGCGCGGGTCTTCGGGGGCAACGTTGGTGGGACAGACGATCACTTCGGCACCTAAGGCCCTCAGAATATCAATCTTTTCTTGTGATTGTTTATCCGATACGGTGAAAATACAGTTGTAGCCCTTCGAGATCGCCGCAAGGGCAAGTCCCATACCCGTATTTCCTGAGGTTCCCTCAATGATTGTCCCTCCGGGTTTGAGGTCACCACACTTTTCGGCATCCTCGACCATTTTAAGCCCAATTCGGTCTTTCATGGAGTTCCCCGGATTCATATATTCGGGTTTTACCAAGACCGTTCCTTTGATTCCTTTCGTAACTTTGCTTAGCTTGACTAAAGGTGTATTACCAATGGCTTCGATAACAGAATTGTAATAGTTCATACTTTATTTTAAAAGGTGTGTGCATTCCAAAAATATAAAAATCTGTTCAAGCTTGATCGGTCTAAGAGGACTTGAAAGGCTTTTGTCTAAAAATTGTTCAGCTTATGAATATATTTTTTAGCAAAAGATGCAAATAATTTAAAAACTAAGCGTTAAAATAACGAGAAGTGGTGTTGTATTTGCCCGATGAACGTGTTGAGGCAAGACAACCAAAAAGAAACTTAAAAGGCTTTAAATAGAGTGATTTATGAATAAAAGAATATTTACAATAATCTTGACCTTGATTTATGCGATTGCTTTAACTACAAGCCTTGAAGCTCAGATTCCTGTTATCGGTCGGATTGCGATCAATGACGGGGCTTCCACGATCTCGACCACAGACGGCAAAGTAACCCTAAAAATATTTGCCCGGAATGCCGCCGAAATGCGCATCAGTAATAATGGTAGTTGGATTGGGGCACGTTGGGAGCCTTACGTACAAATTAAACGCTGGCGGCTCGATATACGCGAAGACGGACTCAAAAAGGTCTATGCTCAGTTTCGGAACGCCGACCGTTCTATTCTTTCCGATCCTGTGGTGGCTGAGGTGGTTTTAGACCGCTCTGGCCCCACAGAGGCCTCCGTAAACATCAATTTTGGACAGGAATTTACGACCGACAGAAAAGTTACCCTTGAGGTCTTTGCCAACGATGCAAGGCAAATGCAAATTAGTAATCGTGCGGATTTTGTGCGCGCGCGCTGGTATCCTTATCGTGAAACAATCAATAACTGGATTATTGGCGGGCTGGACGGCAAGCATAAAGTTTATGCGCGTTTTCGTGATGACGCAGGAAACGTTTCAGAGGTCGTTTCGGATACGATTACTTTGGATAGAAAACCGCCCACCTCTTCGCGCTTGAGTATTAACAGTGACTCCGTTTTTACGCGTGACAGGCGAGTTCATTTACGGGTGGTATCGCCCGACGCAATCCAAATGCAGATTGTAAACTTTGCTGACGACGAAGAACACACGGCTGACGGAGGAACGGGATGGATTCCTTACGAAGAGGATCACGTTCATGAACTTTTGTCGGGTAACGGTGTCAAGCGTGTCGCCGTAAGATTTATGGACCGGTCAAATAATGTCTCTAAGTGGGTCGTCGATAAAATCATTTTTGATGATATCCCCCCGAGTGCCACGCGTGTTCGGATCAATAAAGGCAATCGTTACACGAATCGAAATGAGGTCAATCTGCAGTTTGCAGCCGTAAAAGCCTCTAAGATGATGGTTTCTAACGATCCTAGCTTTAGAGATGCCGAGTGGTTACCTTATCGCCCTTATTTCTCGACGTGGCTAATTGATCGCAAAGAACAAGGTAAAAAGACAGTATATGCTAAGTTCATGGACAAGGCAGGCAATGTCTCTGAGCCTACTTCGGATGATATTATTTACGACAATATTGAACCGCAAAATCCTTCCATCGAGATCATTACTAAAGAGGGCTTAAAAACTTCCTCTGGATTCAAAATTACCAACGAGAAAGAGGGTTTTGTTGA
>CAZNAK010000169.1:0-5539 GCA_964570645.1 uncultured Cytophagales bacterium
AGGCCTTAGAGAAAAAGGTAGATTCTCTGACTTTGCTTACACACCAGATGTCTTTGAAGGCGACTGAATTTGATAAGGTATTGGATATTCAGAAATTGCAAAGTACGGTTGAGCAGGCAAGTTTTACTTTAAGTGTAAAAAGAGCAAATAATCAAATTGAAACAGCGGCATGGATATTTACTGGGACTACTCTTGTTGGTCTGGTTGCTGGTATTATATCTTTTTCTTACAATCACTTTTATAGATTCAAAGAGTTAGCAGTAGATCAAGCTAGAAATGCCGTAGAAAAAATCAGACCTGAGATAGAAGCAAAAACGGCTGAAAATTTAAAAGATGCTGCTAAGGAAGCTCAGGAAAAACTTGAAGACACTGCTAAAGAAAAACAAGAAGCCCTCGAAGAAATCCTTGCAAGAGCTAGTATTGAGCAAACGAAGAAAAAAAACTCGATAGTCCTGCTTTACACCAAGAATGAAGAGAAATTAAAGAAGCCACTAGAGAGAATGGGGATTCCAGCTGCTAATCTCAAGATACTTACGTCACTTAATGATTTTGAAAATCAAGATCAGTGCAATCTTTTAATTCTTGATGACGGAGAAAAAGAGTTAGGAGAGGAGGTACACGAGGCTATTAAGAAGAGTGAGGAGAAGTATCAAAACGTAGCTTACTTGTATTTCGGGTCGAGCATAGACCGTAGTAAAACCGCAGGTCTTAATTTGAATCTTACGAATATGAAAGCTACAATTCATGCGCGTTTAGTGGAATTACTAACCAGCCAAGAATATTTTACAGACCAGACACCCGAAGACGATGAACAAAGCACAACTTAAAGACTATATCGCAGCGGGAAATACGCGAGAAGCCCTTGAAGTAGTCTTGGGCTACCTTGTTCTCAATTTCTCCCTCCCGGACGTTAGCGTATTTCATACAGCAAGATAGATAAACTCGGTAAGTTCTTATAGCTGTTGAAGCTATTTTTTATTTGCTGAAGCTACGCAAGCAGAGGAATCACTAGCCTTAGCCGTTTATACTGGTCTGCACCGAAGGTCTGATCCCAACTGAGGGTTCCCACTTCGGTACAGACTGCTTTTTCATAGAGTAGATCTGTTAAGTTCTGAGATTTTCGACCTCGACAACGGTTGGCAACCTTCTCAACGGCTTCAAAAACAGAGGAGCAAACCCGTCAGCGAAGCGCAGAGCTGTCGCTGAGGGGAAGGATCTAACAGCCCTTCGCATACGAGGGGGTTTTTCTGAAAAATCCTTTTAAAACTGCAAGCGATACAAAATATCCGGGAAGAAGCCGATTTGATATACCGTATTGACCTCATCGGTAACTTCGTTGTAGCGGCGCGTAAAGACGTTCTGCTGACCAGTTACGTTTTGCAGATCAATAAAAAATTGGTGCGAAACCCGCTTTTTGGGGCTGTTTAGGCGTATCCCAAACTTGACATCCCATCTAAAATACGGATCAAACTGTTCCGAAAATGCACGGCTATTGTCAAGTATTTCGCGTCCAAAGTTGGCTCGGGTAGCGGCTAAATCTACGGGGGTATAATAGCGTCCACCAGCAGTAGTTAGGCGCGTGTCAATCGTGAAAACATTCGTTTTACTCTTGCCAAAGGGAAACTCTTTTCCACCCAAAATAGTAAGTACATATCCCTGATTGAAGGCTGTATTTCGCTCAATACCGTCGCTGCCTTCGTAACGTGAGTTATAAATCGAAGTCGTGGAAAGGAGATAAAAATTATTGCTGAAAAACCGTTCTAGGGTAAGCTCAACACCATAGTTCTCGCCTGTTCCTTCGTTTTGGAGCGATCCAATCTCTTGAAAGCCAAAATCTGCCCCTTCATTCAGGAGTGAAAAGCTGCTCGGCGTGGACTCAACAGGGACATCGAAGAGTGACTGGTAGTAAGCCTCGGCTTTGAGTCGCCAGTTTTTGGCAAACTTGAAGTCATACCCTAAGACCAAGTGATGGCTGCGCGTAAAACCAAGCTCTTTGTTCGTTTGCTCATAAACTCCTGGGCTGGCTTCTTCCTCAAAAAGCAAGATCGGCAAAGGGATCATTTGGCTGTGTAAGCCATAACCCACGTTAAGTGTGCTTTTGGGGGAGGCTTCCCAGCTTACAGCTAAGCGTGGTTCGAGGGCTGTCGAGTTATTGAAGGAAAGAAATTGCCCGTGCAAGCCCGCATTAAGCGTGAGCGACTCAGAAAGCCGATACTGCGTCTGTGCATAGGCTTGATAAAGAGGCAAAACGCCCGAAAAATCTCGCACTTGCACCCAATCTGGTAAGCCATCATTATCGAAGTCAGGACGGTTATCGCGGTCATTTACCTCGCTGCTTACATTGAATGCCTCCACCTGAAAACCCGTGCGTAGCGTCAAACGACGATTCACTTTTTTGTTGATGAAGGAGTTCAGGCTAAGGCGCGTTTCCGTATCTTCTCCTTCAAGGGCACGAAACTTGTCCGTATTACCAACATAGTTATCCTGCCAGAACTTACTACGCATCAGTGTTCCTGCCACGATCGTCCGCACATAAGCCGACTTGCCTAAAGAAAGTGTATGTTTTGCTCCAGCCAAACCGATGCGTGACTCGGCATAAAAATCCTCGTTAGGATTAGCAAAAAGGTCGTCTTCGTCGGTTTCATCGGCTAAAAATGCGATGTTGCTCGTACCACCCACTCCGAACAGCTCAAATTTGCCTACTTTTCCGTTTCCAAAATCAAGTTTGAAAGACAAATCCTGATAGTTTGGTGTTGCATTCGTGCCGATTGCGATAATGTCATTCAACAACCCGACAAAAGAATAACGATAACTGACGATAAAAGACCCGTTGTTTTTCTTATTCAGTGGTCCCTCTGCCATCGCTTCAATACCGGTAAACGCTGTTTGGAAGGTAAATTCGTAGTTTTCCGTGTTTCCCGAGCGAAACCCCACGTCAAATACACCTGCATTCGCGTTTCCATATTCGGCAGGAAAGGCACTAGTCAGGAAGTCAGAGTCTTCGATCAGGTTGGTATTTAAGGCACTGACTGGTCCACCCGTCGTTCCGAGCGTCGAAAAGTGGTTCGGGTTCGGAATAGGAATGCCTTCAATGCGCCAAAGCACCCCCGTAGGCGAGTTGCCCCGAATGACAATATCGTTGCGCGAGTCGTTCGTCGTGCTGACACCAGCAAAGTTACTGGCTAACCGTGCCACATCGTTGCGCCCGCCCGAATAGCGTGTTACTTCCTCCATGCTAAACATTCGTGCGCTGACAACCGCCATTTCGTTGTTGGGCTTATCCTTTTCTACATCTGGTGTGATCACGATTTCATCAAGCTCGGCGAAGGATTCGGTCATGGCGATAGTCAGTACGGTTTCTTTTCCCGCCGTAACGAGTACGTTGGGCAGTGTAACCGACTCGTAACCAATAAACTGCACTTGGATAGCCTGCCGCCCTACCGGAACATTTTCCAGTTGAAAGCGTCCGTCGGGGTCTGAGACCGTACCGATCTGTGGGTCGGAGTTAAGCAGCAACACGGTAGCTCCTAGCAGTGGCATCTCCGACTGGCTGTCGGTGATCTGACCGCGAATGGTCTGGGTTTGTGCCCGCACTACGGATTGTACACCGATGAGCAGACAAAGCAAGGTAATAAAGCGAAGGGGTTTCATAAACGATTAATTTAAAGTAAACAGTGTTTATTAAAAGGTAAAAAAAGAGATTCAAATGTGTCGGGTTGAGTTAGCAAAGAGTTCAAAAGCACCGGAAAGCAAGTCCTCAACCATTTCTGGCGGGTACATAGTCATGCGAGCTCGGATGTACAGCGACACCGAACCATGCACATACGACCAGATCATAAATGAGGCTTTGTGCGTGTTTTGCTCGCGCATATAGCCCTTTTCGATACACTCCTGCACCGTGTTATGGAGAAAATCGTAGCTTTCTTTCCCGATGTAGTATTCGCCATGGGCTTTTTCGGAAGTCATCGGCGCACGGAGAATAAACATCAAGTCGTAGTACTCTGGGTGCTTTACCGCAAAGCGGATGTACTGCCGCCCGAGTTCGCGCAGGCGTTCCATAGGGTTTTCAATCACGGAGACTTTCTCGAACTCATTCAGAAACATCCGAAAGGCTTTTTCGTGAACGGCATACAGAATTTCGTCTTTGTCTTTGAAATACAGATAGATTGTCGCGGGGCTATACTCGATTTTCTTAGCAATCGCCCGCAGGCTTGTCTTCTCGATGCCCTCACGAACAAATAGCTCGCGTGCCGCCTCGATAATGCTTTCGCGCATCTGGCGTTTTTCCCGTTCTTTTCTTTCTGTGGTTCCCATAGATTGTGTTTACAATACCAACTTAGTGAACAGTGTTCATTAAGGAAAAAAAATATTCCCTTTTGTTTTACGAAGTAAGACGAATAGTTATCAATGGCCCGAATTGTACCGGCCAGCTTGCGGCTAAATATGCTGTTAGCGATGGAGAAAACAAATTACTATATTTAACACGGCTAATTTAATAACCACCTAATTATCAACACCTAACTCCTCTCCAAAAGAGAGGAAAAACCTATCTTTTTCAGAATAGCACCAAAATAAAGCTTTGACTTTCAAGCACTTCTTATGTTTTCGCACAACTTGCGTTAATTTAGGTTTACTTTTGGATAGTCACTAGGTTCACTAATCGCATGATAAAAAAATTCCCATTACTCGCTGCATTGATAAGCTGCTTTCTAAGCTCAAATGCACAAACCAGTTTTTCGGTATCTACCACCGAACACAATTTAAGGACTTTTAGCGATGCTTTTGTCGTGTATAATTTTGTACAGTTTACCAACACCACGAGCAAACCAATAGAAATGCGCTGGGAGAGAACTAATGTAATGACTTTCCCCGATGGCTGGATTATGGACATACAAGCCCCAGATAACGCACACCGCCCCGCTACCAATCAACTAGAGGCTTTGAGCTATCCTACAACGCTAATGCAACGATCAGCGAGCTAAACACACTTTTGAGTGGTAACCAGACACAAATAACTCCTGCACGCACTCACACACGGTTTCTTTCGAGACAACGATTGCCAAACAGCTCTTTATTGACCTGAGCCTACGCCCAAAGTTGGAAAACCTACACAGGCAACGGCAGCCGACAAGGCTCTTCCAACAGCCGATCATGCAGGTTGTCGTGGGGTGGTGCTTTTCGATCAACGCCTCCCAATCCGAACTTGCCGCAATCTCACTGTACGACGAGTTAGCTGATAGTTCCTGCAAAGCGGCTTGATTTTGGGCGACCTGTCGTTTACGTTTATCCCGAAGACGGCGCAATGTATCTAAGTCTGTGATCTGCTCAGGCGATACCTGCCTTCGTTTGGCGCGTATTGTAGCCAATCTTCCCAAAAGTATCTCGGCCAAGTAAAAAAGGTAGCTTTACTTTATGATATTCTACCTATTTATGGCTGTCTTGATGCCTATACCCAACAAAAGGCGCGGTTACGTAGGGAAGGTAAGTTAATTCCTGACTTTGATCTGCTTATCGGGACGACTTCAGTGGTACATAGCAT
>CAZNAK010000169.1:5549-5765 GCA_964570645.1 uncultured Cytophagales bacterium
TGACCAAAGTTCAGCTATTTTTATTCAGTCTAAATTAGGAAATTTTGACCGCATCTACTATCTTTGTCTTTAACCAGTCTAAATAATAGTAGATTTATGCGACACTTATCCTTCCCTTCCCTCTTTTTTCTTCTGATTGCCTTCGGGACACACGCCCAGAAGCGCATCGTAACGGCGGGCAGCCTCATCTCGGAGGTAGTTTATGCCCTCGGACAC
>CAZNAK010000170.1:0-5759 GCA_964570645.1 uncultured Cytophagales bacterium
TTGAGGAGTAAGGTTGTTTCTGACTAGGCTGAGATAAAAGGTGCTTGAGTAAAAAGGACTAACTCTCCATCACCTGAACGCCCTCCCGGTTCACCTGCGAGACATACGCCCGACTTTCAATAAACATCCGCGAAAACTCCGCCTGCATCACCTCGCTTACTTTTTGCGCTATTTCTAAACGCGAAGAAAGGGCAAACAGAGCGGGGCCAGACCCCGAAATGCTACATCCTAAGGCTCCCGCGCTCATGGCGGCCCGCTTGACGAGTGCGTAGCCCGGAATGAGCGTAGAACGGATCGGCTCAATGACCACATCTTCCAAAGAACGCCCAATAAGTTCGTAGTCTTTCTTAAATAGACCCGCTACCAAGCCTGCGATGTTACCCCATTGCACGATAGCTGTTTGTAGGGGAATATCACGGCGCAAAACCCGTCTGGAGTCTTCCGTTTTGAGTTCTATTTGTGGATGAACAACGGTACAATAAAGCTCTTCGGGAAAGGCTAACTCAACAACATCCAAAGGTGTGTAACTCCGTACCAGCGCAAAGCCACCTAACAATGCAGGGGCGACATTATCGGCATGGACAGCTCCGCAGGCGGCCCGTTCGCCCTCCATCGCGAAAGCCACAAGTTCTTTTCTGCTAAAAGGTTTTCCAAGGAGTTCGTTGGCACCAAAAACACTCGCTGCCGCACTTGCTGAGCTTGACCCGATACCACTTCCAGGTCGAATTTTTTGGGTCATTGTAATCTCGAAGCCCGAAGTATCGCCAAGATGAGTAAGCATCTTTTGGAGCGATACACCCAAGGTATTTTGGGTAGGATCAGTAGGTATTTTGGGTAAGTCGGTCTGGTTGATTATCCGAATTTCAGAAGTATCCGTTAAGCGGCGAATTAGGATTTCATCCCCCGGACTTTGTAAGGCAAACCCCAAAATATCAAACCCGCAGGCAACGTTAGCAACTGTGGCAGGGGAAAAAATGCGAAGTATCATTGGAAAATAACTTTTAGTTGTTGGATGGGTAGCCCTTCCGTGTGCGCCGTAAGTAAATAAACCCCCTTAAGGTTTACCTCCCAATGGTGGGTTTTTCCTGTTTCTGAGGCAAAAACCCTCTTTCTTGCCACGGTTTGCCCAAGTAAATCAGTAAGCTATAGCATAATTATTCAGAATGTTTACGGTGTTATTACCTGCATAAGTCAGCGACCCACCAGGTAGAATATGGATGCGAAACGTGTTATTATTTCCTGCGGGATTAACCTGCAGATTGTTATTAATGGTCAAATTACCTGCTATATAAAGCTCAAAAGTTTGATTATTTTGGTTTTGACCATTAAAATTGAGGGTATTGATCGTAGTTGTTGCGCTTGTTCCCACACATCTTGTTCTTGTCGATATGTCCTGGGAGCTTGATCCATGGCCGATATTCACAGTTCCCCCGCCGCTTACGGTTCCTGCGCCTGAGGGACAAGTTTGAGAAGCAGGAATAGTAGTGTCGCATTGTCCAAGTACCAGTTGAGACACGAAGCCGAAACAAACCGACATTAGAAAGGAACTCATAGTGCTACTAAATCTCATCTTTTTAATTCTTGAGAGAAAATACAAAGGGATCACGTGTTAGTGTTTATTTAATAATTTAACTACTGATAACGGATTGATAAATCGTGATTTTATTAGGTGTTATGCCGATAGTCTTAATTTAAGCTAACAAAAATGTTACCTTTAAATGAAATTGAGTCTTATTTTGACGTAAAATGGCGAATAAATGCTCAGAATTACTTTTTTTTGTTTTCCACGATGTTCCCGATAGCTTATGCGATCTTTTTACTTTTTCTCTATCGCTTTTTTGATTTCAATTTCTAGCCTTGCACAATCAGGCGCACGGATTGGATTAGGTGCAGAAGCCTTCGGAATGGGTAATACGAACCTTACGGTCGGGAATACATGGGCGGTTTTTAATAATATCGGTGCGCTGGCACGTGCCGATGAGATGGCAATGGCGGTAAATTATACCAATTACTACGGTATTTCGGGCTTTAATACCGTTGGGGCGGCTTTCGTTGCTCCCCTTAATGTCGCGAAAAACGGAGGGATGGTAGGAGCGAGCTTCTGGAACTTTGGCGACGGTAATTACTCCGAAAATAAAGTTTCCTTAGGATATAGCCACAAAATCGGAATGATGAGCTTGGGCATCCAAGCAAACTATTTCCAGACTACGATTGCCGAGTTTGGAACAAAATCCGTCATCGCCCTTGAACTAGGCGGCGTGGCAGACCTCCGCGAGGACCTCAAGCTAGGAATGCACATTTATAACTTTAATCAAGCCAAGCTCGCTAACTTTGAGGACGAACGCATCCCGACCATCATGCGGGCAGGACTTTCCTACGAACCCATCAAAAAGCTCATGCTGAATCTGGAAACGGAAAAAGAGGTCGATGAACCCGCTATGTTTAAGGCAGGAGTCGCTTATCAGGTACTGGAAGACAAACTGACTTTTCGGACGGGACTCAGCACCGAACCCTTCATCAATTACTTCGGACTAGGCTTCAAATACAAGTTTTTGATTATCGACTATGCCCTCAATACCCACCCTGACCTCAACATGACCAATCACCTCTCGATTGTCTATCGGTTTGAGAAAATTACACGGCGGAAAGTTTCCAAGAAATAAGATTTGAACTAAGAAAAAAAAGTAGCTTTGCCGCCATGTGGCAAGACAGGCTAAAACTACACTTTATCGTTCTCCTTTGGGGATTTACTGCAATTTTGGGCGACTTGATTTCACTTAACGCCCTCGAAGTCGTGATGTACCGAACGCTCATCGCGACCGTAGGCACAGGTTTATTGATTATCTGGGAGCAAAAACGAGGTAAGGCGACCAAGAAAAAAGCCGTACTCGTCCCTCAAACTGCTGAGGGGAAACCAGATCTAAAACGCGCCCTGCAATTTATGGGGATCGGTGTGGTCATTGGGCTGCACTGGATATGTTTTTTTGGTGGCGTAAAGGTAGCCAATGTATCCGTTTGCTTGGCGGGACTTGCCACGGCTTCGCTCTGGACAGCGATTATTGACCCGCTGGCACGCGGAAAGGCCATTAAAGGCTTCGAGATTTTATTGGGTGTCATCGTTTTGATTGGATTGGCCGTCATTTTTTCTATCGGTATTGAACGCGATAATTTTATCTGGGGATTAATTTTGGGGATTGCTGCCGCGATTCTGGCTGCGGTTTTCTCGACCCTAAACGGTATTTTCACCCAAGAGTATCACCATTACACCATCACGATGTACGGGATGCTCGGTGCGTTCCTGACCTCTACACTTGGCGCAACAGTCAATGCGCTAGTCAGCATCGAACCACAAATCTGGTTCCCGACGCTGGCGGACTGGGGCTGGTTGTTTCTTCTGGGTGGGGTTTGTACGGTGTACGCCTATTCGGTCTCGGTCGAACTTTTGCAGCGCATATCCGTTTTTACGATGAACCTTGCCGTAAACCTTGAGCCGATTTATGGATTTATTTTGGCGGCTATCCTGTTTGAGGAATACAAGGATTTGCGGGAGACTTTTTATGTTGGGGCATTTATTGTCATTCTAGCCGTAGCTTTACATCCGCTGATCCAACGGTGGGAGAAAAAACACAAAACTTCACTGCTATGAAAAAACCAAAAACATTCGCACAAAAGGCAAAGTCTTTTCTTGTCAAATTTTTAATCGTCCTCCTTGTCTTGGCTGTGGCAGGGGGTTATTTAGCCTACGAAGCTAACTTCAGTGACGGTTTCCGTTCAGGCGTAATCCAAAAAATCAGTCATAAAGGCGTAGTTTTCAAAACCTACGAAGGACAAATGGACATTGGAGGTTTGCGAGCGACCAACAACGGACAAATGAGTTCCGTCTTTGATTTTTCGGTAGAAAGTGACCAAAAGCAGATTTTGAAGATGTTGGAAGACGTTTCAGCGACGGGTGAGCGCGTAAAAGTCAAATACGAAGAGAAATATTTCACCTTCCCGTGGCGCGGCAATACGAAGTATTTTATTGTGCAGGTAGAACGATTGGACGACGAAAAGAAAGTCAAGGAAGCTGAAACTACGCCGGAAGCTACCGAGGAAACTCCCGCTGAGGAGCAGCCCAAAGAAGAAGAGAAGACGGAGGAAAAACCCGAAGAAACTACGCCCGTTGACATCTAAAATTTGACGATAAAGCGGTCAGAATTTCAATACAGACCGTTTTCCACAAAGTCTGCACCGAAGGTATGGCTTTGTGGGTTCATTTTACCTAGCATGAAAGCCAAAATCGGTACAGACATCACGGAAGCGCAACGACTTTTGAAAGCAGGAGAAGTTGTTGCTATTCCTACCGAAACGGTTTACGGCCTAGCAGGAAATGGCTTTGATCTAGAAGCGATAAGCGAAATTTTCAGTGTCAAGAATCGCCCAAAGTTTGATCCTCTCATTCTGCACACCGACAACCTCAAAAAGCTCAAATCTTGGGTCGATGCGTTTCCTCCGCTGGCACAAAAGCTTTCCGACGCTTTCTGGCCTGGTCCCCTAACTTTGGTTTTACCCAAAAGCGATCAAATTCCTGAGCTTGTCACGAGCGGTTTGCCCGATGTTGCCTTTCGTATTCCTGCCCATCCCCTATCTCGTGAGCTGCTATCGCGATTAGATTTTCCGCTCGCTGCCCCGAGTGCGAATCCTTTTGGTTTTGTCAGTCCGACAACGCCAAAGCACGTACAAGCACAGCTTGGCGCAAAAATTCCATATATTTTGGATGGTGGTATATGTTTGGTAGGACTCGAATCTACGATTATTGCCTTTCCCGAAGGAAAACCAAAGGTGTTACGGTTGGGGGGCTTGGCTTTAGAGGAGATCGAAAAGGTAATTGGTGAGGTGGAGGTTCAGAATCACTCTAGTTCTAACCCTGCTGCTCCTGGGATGCTCAAAAGTCATTATTCGCCGCGGCAGCCGCTAGTTTTGGGTGACCTTGATCAACTTCTCGACCAATATAAGGAGCGTAATGTTGGGGTACTCTCATTTCGGGAGCGTGAACTTCCCAAAAACGTACAAATTTCATTGGTTTTAAGTCCCTCAGGAAGTACGCGGGAAGCTGCTCAACATCTTTTTTCACACCTGCGCCAGCTTAACGACGCGCCAGTGGATGTGATTCTGGCAGAACTTCTTCCCAAGAAGGGCTTAGGACGCGCCATTAATGATCGGTTAGGTCGCGCGAGCCTATGACTTTTTTTAAATTTTTTGCGTATATTTGAGTAGTAATATCAAACTAGCATTTCCATGAAAATCAAACCTATTGTCTTATTTATAACGTCAATATTTTTGTCGGTTACGCTTTATGCACAAGATAAAGTGGATCAACAACGCATTAAAGACGAAGCCGCTGTAGAGCGCGTCGTAAAAGACTTCGCCAGTGAGTACTCTGACTTTGCTCAGTCCAAAGATAAAAAGAAAGTCTTGCAGTTTTTTAATGTGAAAATGGAGAGTCACATGAACTTCATCCGTATCGGTGGGCGAGTCAACGTAACTGAGAGCAACTACGAAAAGCTTGAAGACCACTTGGAGGGCTTACTTACCTCGGGCTTAAAAGTTAAGCACGAAGTGGATAAGGTTTTTCATATTACAGTAAAGGGAGACATCGGCGTAATTTCGTATCAGAATAACTTTAAAGTGACCAAGAACAACGAAGAACTGAGCAGAGGCGCGCAGTTGGTCACGATCACGCAGAAGAAGTTCGATGGGCAGTGGAAGATCATCGTCTA
>CAZNAK010000171.1:0-5752 GCA_964570645.1 uncultured Cytophagales bacterium
GAGATGGCGCCGCGCGGCGATTTACTCACTTCGCTTCGCTTAGTTGGGTATGGCGAGCGGCGTTCTCGTTGATTACGCCATGAAAGCCGATCAGCCCGTAGGTGATGTTGTACTCTTCGCGAAAAGTGCGCTGGGCAGAGCCTGCTTTGGAAGCAAAGCCCCCCGTTCCTTTGATGAAATTCTCTCGCACAGGATGTAGGGAGCGTCCCATGCCGAACTGTACGGCTCCTGTCAGGTTGAAGACTTTCTTTTTGTCTTTGGGCGCAGAGACACCTCCAAACATACGGGCATCGATGAACTGCTTGATAAAATCCTCTTTGTCTTTGTAGTCTTTGCCGCGTTCTTCGCCTGTTACCACCTTATCGGTACGGATGAAAATATCGCCTTTGTCGCTGGTGCCGTCGTAGCCGTTTTCAAAGAGATAGTCTCGGACGGTGCGCTTGAGGCGTACGTCGGTGACCAAACAATGTTGCTGGTCGTCGAGGCGGGGGCGGTTGGCATCCATCGGGTCGCCGTTGGGATTGCACAAAGTGGCATCGTACAAAAAGAGGATTTCACTGCGGTTTTGAATGGTATTGGACATCATGTATTGCTTTTAAGGTGTTAGATAATTAAACCAAAGAAATTGGGTAACTCGTCGGAAGCAGAGACACCTCGATGAGAAGTCTCTACGTGTGTTGCCTGTTTACATTTGCGGGTTTTTAGGTATTGAGTTCTTTTTCGGCGGCTTTTGCTGCGATACGCTCGGCAATTTCCTCGCTGGTGAAATAGCGCTGTAAGGACATCCCGAGGGTAAAGACATAGGAAATACGGTCGTTGAAGTCGCTTCGCTTTTTGGTATCCTGACTCATGAGCATCTTTCCAGCAGCAACTTCCATCTCTCGGATGTTTGTGTAGTTGTGCATATCGTACTCGCGCATCTTATTGAGCAAACGAGGCCAGAGCTTTTCGAGGAGCTTTTCGTTGATGCGTAAGCCATTGAGTTGGTTCATGAAAGGTTCGTTGTTGAGTGCCTTACGTTGCACATCGACGAGTTTTTGGGTTAGGCTACCTACTAGGAATACGCCCTTTTCATAGTCTGACTCGAAAAAGTCAGCGCGTTCGGTGAGGAAGTCCTGCCAGTTTTTGGCGATTGGTTTTTCGTTGTCCATGGTTTTTATGGGTTGATTTGGAATGAGTTGAAGACGCATGAAGAAGTCATACAGCGCGAAGGATTGATTGGTAAGGCTGTAAAAACGGTTAGCGTTTTCGCTGCGCTGGAGAAAAGCTTTTTGAATTTCCTGTACGAAGTGCTTGAATAACGTACGGGGCTGTACGTACTGCGGCGGTCCGTAAAAGATTGCCTCTGTGATGGTGAAAAAGTAGGGGTGGAAACTTGTACCTGTCCCTGCTTTCTGGGAGAAGAAAGGTTTGACCCGATAGAGGTTCATGAAGTACTCGATAGGCTCTTTCTTCTTCTGGTAAATACGGTTTAGGTTTCCGAAGGCTTTTTCGTTGGCTTTCTTTGCCTCAAAGATTTTACGCAATCGCGAGGGCATGACATCTTGCAGGTGCGCTTTTATGAGGAACTGAGCGTTCTTGGGCTGATAGAAAAAGATGTCGTAATAGACCCCCGCCTGAAGTTTTTCTTCTTCTACGATTTCATGGAGTGTCTCCTCGGTACCGATGATGCTATTCTTGTTGGAGAGCGGCTGGATCGTGGACTTTTGAAGGAATAGATCGATTACTTCTTCCCTGATTTCGGGTTCTCCTTCTAAGAAATGCGGTACGATAAAGTACTTCATTCCCGAAAAGTTGTGGCTCATCTTATCCTCGACAAACTTACGGGTGCCTTCCAGCACCTTTACTGCTTGCGGCGAGACGGGAAACATCTTATGGCTGTGCTTGTCGTTGAAACCATTTCGGTTGAAGGCTTTGTCGTTTACCGTAAAGCCTAGTGTATCTACGCGCCCCCAGACCTCCTCTGCTGGCTTATAAGTAACGGCGCATACTTTGTTCTTTGCCTTCGACTTTTGGTGGTATTTGCCGTAAGCTTCCGCTTCAAATAGCTCGCGATTTTCTTGGTAGTCTCCCAGCCACTTCCCGTCGAGTTTTACGGTAAAGAGGTAGCGCGTACCTGTTTCGAGCTTGGGGGCGATTTCTTGGAGCTGACTTTCAATTTCGAGTACTAGCTCTTCTGAAAACAGTTCCTGCTTGATCTTTTTCTTGTAGCCTTTCAATGACTGCTTCACCTTTTTAATCAGCTTACGAACGCTATCCTCTTCCTCCCCTTGCTTTGCGATATAAAAGTTGAGGGTGGGTACTAGGTTAGTTCCGTTTGCCCCCTGTACGGGTCGGTATAACAGTTGGTCGATCAGTGCCCGCCTGAAGTTCAATAGCTCTAGCTCAGGGACTACCTTTCCTTCCCGGATGTTGCACAAAAGTATTTTATGCGCTCCTTCGTTTGGAAAGGGGTTTTCCCAAGGTTTGAAATATTCCGCTTGCCTTTCCTGTATCACAGTACCCAGCTCATAAAGGGCTTTTATCATGCTTGCTTTTGGTTATTCATTTTCAGTTAGAGGAGATGTCACTGGTGTCTTACTTGTAGGTTTAGTCCTGATAGAACCGCCGAAACCGCACGTGCCGGAAGGTAGAGACTTTGCGGATGCTGCCGTCTTCCTGCGGGACTTCTTCGGTGAGGCGTTGGGTAGTGGCATAGACAGGCGTACCCAGCCCCTCGCGGCGGCAGGTATCCACGACGTAAAAGGTCGCGCCGAAGTCGCCTTGCACCAGCACAAAGTCCTCGGGCTGGGCGTGGGCGCGTAGCCAGTCGAGGATGGGCACGAGGTGGTCGTCTAGGCTGGGTAGCTCGGGCGGGATGCTACTCCAACGGCTTTGTAGGTCTTCGGGCAGCGCGACAAAATGCTGTACAGCAAGGCTTTGGGTAGCATCTTCGGTCTGGGCCGCCGTCAGGGTGTGGGAGAAAAGGAGGTAGAGGGTGGGCATGGAATTAGTTATTTTCTTGAAAGAATATTTTTGTTTGAGGAATAAACTTAGTTTTCAAATTTTCAATATCCTGTTTGAATCTTTCCGTTTTCTCAAGATTGTGTGCTACACGGTTACGAATCTGATTCACAGGCTTAAAAACGTCAGCAAAAAATTCTGGATAGCATTCTTTTATTCTATCTTTTTCTTCCTCCCTTATATCTTTCCTTTTGCACTCTTGAGGATCATATCCCTTCTTCTCACAAGCAAAGGTAACGATAGCTTCTGCCAAAGTAATATAGGCTGCTGCGTAATTACTGTTATTGCTATGCCACTGTGCTAACTGAACCTGAAAGCCTGATCCTTCTTTGTGTTCAGGTTTTTCAAAATAACCTAAGAACTTATTAGTTATTTTTGGTATAAGCATCCGAGCCAAAGTACTTTCATTTTGAAGCCCTCTTTCCGTGTTGCGAAGAGCAGGAAGATGCTTAGGTACTTCATTGATGTAATTCAAGTTGAGTATATCCGAAAAGTCTTGAATTTGCTTTTTTAGCTTTTCTCCTTTGAGCATCTTTGCGATAAGGTATCCGTTCCCAAAGTTTGTAAAGCTATGTGCGCCTTTGATCCACGCTATTGTATCACTCAAAGCGTCTAAACTCACAATAGGTGCATAGCCCAAATCACGTGCTACATCTAACATACCGTAGTAAATACCTTTTACTTTGACTGCTTTCTCGCTCACATCTTGCAAATACATAATTGCAGTCATCATAATCATGGAAAGAGAGCGAAAAGAATGTGTAATGTCAATGTAAACTTCATCTCCATCTTGAAGCAATTCTTCTATCGCTACAATTTTGGCAATATTTTCTTCAATTTCTTTTTTGTTGATCCCATACTTGACAGGAACAACCTTTGAGCCATTTCCCAGAACTACCTCAAAATCGTTGAAACAGTTAGAATCGAGTGGCGTTTCATAGTTCGCCTTCTCGGTGATGCTAGTAAGTCTTTCATATACCGCATCGTCTAATACCCAATCTTCATTTTCTTGAAGTTTCGGTTCATTTTTTTCTTTGAAAAAACGATATGCCTCTTCCCACATAGATTTCATTGTGCCAACAAAAATATAGGCATCAATTTCAAGGTATTTAGATAGCGTTGCGGCAAAAAAGGAGGATTCGTCTTTAAATTCGCGCTCCTTATCTTCATACTTGGCCGTCCGGTATTGTCGGCTGCTTTTGTCGTTTTGGTTAAGCGATCCCGTCCCCAAAAAACTAATCAAAACTTTCCGTGCCATGATATTTCAATTTTTAGTGTTCAAAAGAAGGGTTAGATGAAAGAAATTTGTACAAAGCCAAAAGGCAGGCTACCATCGGTGAATTTGCGGGTTTTGGGAGCGGGGGCATCGTCGTAGGTTTTGCGCTGTATCCTACGCCGGATTTGCTCCCACAAGTCGTCGTTGATGAGTTCTTTGTTTTTTGCCCAGCCGCCAGTCATGAAAAGCCAGCCCGAACCTGCCCCGACCCGTAAAATACACTCGTTGGCGGTACAGCGTTCTACTTCAGCGTGTAAGTCTTCGATACGCTTTTGTAAGCCCTCGCCAAGCTCGGAGATATCACCTAAACTGGCTTCTTCCTTCCAAAAGCCAATTTCCTCGTTGAGCAAGTGCTGGGTATGCTGGTTAATGCGTTTAAACAAGATTTCTGCGTTTTCGAGATCACCCATATTTCGCTGCATATAGTTTTTATCTCTTATCTGCTTGCGGAGTTCCTCGGGAATTTGCAGCGTTCCTTTCCCCATCGCGCCGGCGGGCAGGCACTCCCAGAAGCTCCGCTCACGGCGTTTTTCGCGCCAGCCCTTGTACTCTAAGTTTAGGATTTTGCTAGTGGTGCAGATGGTGCGGCCCTCAAAGGTACAGTCGCTGAGGCGGAGCAGCCGCAGGATGTCGCGGTTGGGGGCTTCGCCGCGCCGCCGGGTATCGGGGGCGAGGTAGTGCTGGGTCAGGGTATTGTCATTGAGCCACTTACCGGAACGGTCTTTGAGATTTTTCTCCTGAGACGCAAACCGCCGCTGGTCGGTGTTGATGAGATTTGTCAGAATAGCCGTACGGACGCTACCTTTTAGCGAACTGCCGGGCAAATAGGGCTGCTGCGAAGTTCCGCCCCGAATGAAGCCTTTGAGGGCGTTTTCCGATCTGGGAATGGGCGTACCTTCGGGAATGTCGATGATATAACGGGCGATATCCTCGGGTTGGAGGTCGGGTTTGCGCTGCCGGAGGTAGTCGAGCAGGTTGTCGCCTTTGTCGATGATGCTTACCCAAGTATCAATATTTTCGGCACCGATAATTTGCAGTACTTTAGCTTCATCAACGACAGCAATCCGGCGTTCGTTACTAAATACCAGATACTCGATGTTACCTTGGTAGTCGATGCCGCTGCCCACATGGACAGGCGTAAGCGTTTGGAGATGGAGGCGGTGGTTCATGGGGTTGGGTTTTTTGTGATTTTTATTTTTCTTTCGGCACTTTCATCCCCACAAACAGGGCTTGTCCGTCGCGCCAGATGGGATGGGGGAGCTTGGTATTTTCGGGTTTAATATCGGCGGTGTCTCCGGTGCGGTTTTCTTGGTAGGGAAAAAATGAGCCTTCGGTGAACATATAGACCGACTTTTTGCGCAGGCTCAAATACTTGTCGGACTGCGGGCTAGAGACCCAGCCGCCGCGCCGCAAGAGTTTGTAACGGCTAGAACCTATTCCTTCAGCAAGTTCCTCTTTTTTAGGGAGATACAA
>CAZNAK010000172.1:0-5744 GCA_964570645.1 uncultured Cytophagales bacterium
CACTCCCCCCGCGATGTGTGCCGCGCTGACTTCTATCCACTTCAATGTATATAATCTCGCCATTTTCGGCTTCAAATTCGAGGACCTCGTTCATGTTTTTACGGTTTTGGATTAGACTTGTGTGTGTAAACAATTCGGGATACAAGTTCTAGTTTTTTGGGATAAAGAACACGCTTTAGTCGGCTTTTTGTTCGGACAAACCGCTTCATTCTGGCAAACCAGAGCTAAAGGGTGATAAAAAAACCTGATACCTCTTTTGAAATATCAGGACTTTTCGTTTTAGCCTTTCACTTTTATACCTGCACAATTATCAGCAAATAAATCCTGACGGATAACGAAGAGAATTACCTCGTCGTGCTTGACGGCACGCCCCAACTTTGTGGTTTGATTACCCTGTGCGTCGGTTCGCCACAGTTCTCCGTTTGCTAGCCAGCGATACTTTTTATCACCGACGGTAACAAAGCTTGAGTTACGCGGTGCGCTACGGAACTCAAAGTTATTCAAGGATGTCTCATAGGTACGCCCCGCAGGAACGGTGGTCTTCACTACATAATCATTTGCGTTTCCTGCAAATATTTCACAAAGGCAGGCACCACGGTTTTTCTCGTCTTCGATACCCAAAACAGTGTAGTGAATGATTTTCCAGCTATCATCAATCTTTTTGAAGGTCAGCGTAACCATTTCGTTGCCTTTTGCCCAAACCTCGCCATCTTTCTTGTTGGTATATTCGACGACATAAGCGACTACGCCAATGGTACCGCGTGCGTAAATTCGTAAAAAGTCGGTAATCTCGTAATCAATTTTAACGCCTTCCGTACGGACAACTCCTTTCAGATACTCCGTGAAGCCCTTATAGTCGCTCTCGACTACCTTCACGTTCTCGTTAACGTTTGAGCTTACCAGTGTTGCCGAAACACGCGGGTGCATGTACTTCAGAACCGACATACCGTCTTTGCTCTGACCAACGGTGGCATAGGCTTCGGCAAAGTCTTCTACAATTTTTTTGAGTAAAACCTCATCTTCTGAGAGTTGCTTATCTTGCGCCTGTACACCAAAAGCAAGTAAGAAAATAGATAGAAATCCTAAAAGGGAACGCTTCATATTCTTAAGGATAGTTTTTTTATGATGAACGAAAATAGAGAAAATATCTCGCTAAACGCAATTCAGAAACGTTTTACCGCTTTTCTATTTCAAGAAGGGATAAGTGAGGGGCGCATTCTGCTTGCCTTTAGTGCGGGTGTTGACTCCGTAGTTTTGGGCGAGTTACTTGCACTTGCGAAGCGTGATTTTGCCGTTGTTCATTGCAACTTTCAGCTTCGTGGAAAAGACTCGGATCGCGACGCTGCTTTTGCTAAGCGTTGGGCTGAAGAAAGGGGAATCCCTTTTTTTTCCAAAACTTTTGATACCTGCTCGCCTCGTAAAAATGCACAAGAATCTATCCAGATGCTAGCCCGAAGGCTGCGTTATGACTTTTTTGACGAAGTTGCCAATAAGCAAGGGTTCGATTTCGTTGCTACGGCACATCACCAAAATGATGTTCTCGAAACACTACTCCTTAATCTTACCAAAGGAACGGGTATTGCGGGTCTGCACGGTATCCTACCCCAAAATGGAAGGCTTATTCGTCCCTTATTGTGCTTCTCGAAGACTGAAATATTAAATTTTGCGCAACAACAAGGTTTGGTATGGCGTGAGGACTCCTCTAACCAAGAAAACTATTATCTCCGAAACCACCTAAGAAACCTCATCATCCCTGAGCTTAAGAAAATAAACCCAGGCCTCGAAAAAACGGCGATGCGAAACGTGACGCGCTTTCGGGGGACAGAGCTATTACAACAACGGGCTTTAGCGGATTTAGCGGCCAAACACATTCAAAAGGTTTCGGGGGATGCGCTTTTTGATAGTGTGTCTTTTTTTGAGGACGTACCAGAAGCAGAGATGCGCATTGTTTTCTTAGAAAACTGGCTTCAGGGTAAAGGCTTTACATTTGATGTGGTGGATAGTTTGGCTAGGAGTAGAGATATTTCTGCTGGAAAGCGTTTTTTAGGAGACGAGTACGCTTTATTCATAGAACGAAACACATGGCGGCTCCGCCTGATGCATGACCTTCCCGAAGTCTCCCCAAAAATTGATCTGGATACCGATGAGGTAATATTCCGAAATCAGTCATTTGTATTCCGTCAACAAACAAAAACGTCAAACTTTAATTTTCAGAGAGATACGCTTTACTTTGACACTCAACGGCTTAATTTCCCTTTACGCATCCGCATTTGGCGCGCAGGGGATCGCTTTTCCCCTCTTGGGATGAACGGAAAGACACAAAAGATCAGTGACTTTCTCACAAATCAGAAGGTAGCCACGGGGCTTCGTCGTGATGTGTTGGTGTTGGCAGATGCAAGTGATGAGGTAATTGCCGTATTAGGGTTTCGTTCCGACGAGCGGCACAAAATTACACCTGTAACAGAAAAAATCTTTTCCGTGAAGACACGCGACCCGCCCGTTTCGGTGTCTAGTCCAGTCAAATGATCTCTAATAATCTCATATGTAGAGATTCACGGTTGTGAATCTTTTTATGGTTTTAGACGCACAATAGTGCGTCTCTACAAATCCACAGTATTAAATTCCAAGTGATCAGACTACTCACCGAAACTACTTTTTTAGTAGTAGTATGGCTAAAAATAGTAACTTTGGATTTATGGTAGAAAATATTGTATATCTCGTCCTTGGTCTGGCGGCACTTATCTTTGGCGGTGACTCGTTAGTAAGTGGAGCCAAACGAGTGGGTGTACGCCTAGGTGTGTCTTCTCTGGTCATTGGTTTGACGGTTGTAGCCTTTGGTACTTCTGCACCTGAGCTGTTCATTTCGGTACAATCTGCCTTATCAGGAAGTCCAGATATCGCAATGGGTAACGTCGTAGGTTCCAATATCTGCAACCTCGCCTTAGTTTTGGGTGCTGCAACTTTGGTTGCCCCCATGCCTGTTCATAAAGACAATATTTACATTAACTGGCCCGTAACGTTTGCCGCCTCTTTGCTGCTGCTGTTTGTTGTCCAAGATGGGCTGCTGGTGGCTTGGGAAGGACTTATTTTTATCATTTGCTTAGGAGTTTATTTATTTACCACCTTCAAGTACGGCGAACAACCCCTAGATGACGACATCCCCGAGGTAGATAAAGAAAATGCAAGAGGTATTCTGGAAGGGTTCTCAAGAGACGTGGCTTTTATCTTTTTGGGCGGCATGGCTCTTTATTTTGGTTCAGAGTGGTTTGTGGGAGGCGCAAAAGGCATCGCGGAAGAGTTCAACGTCTCGGAACGTATCATCGGCATTACCTTGGTGGCTCTAGGGACAAGTTTGCCCGAGCTGGTTACCTCGCTCATTGCAGCCTATAAGCGAGATACAGATATGGCACTTGGAGGACTACTAGGGTCAAATATTTTCAATATTTTCTCGATTTTAGGCATCACAAGTCTCATTCAAGATATTTATGTAGCTCCAAAAATCATTTCTTCTGATCTGTACTGGATGCTGGGCATTACGTTTTTACTTTTTCCGATGATGGTTTTACAACGTCGTGTAAGTTGGCAGTACGCTATCGTGCTACTGGGAATTTATGTAGGATACACCTATCTTGTTTTGGCATAAAAATAGACGTATAGCTTAAAGTAATGGCGCACAGTTTCAAAATCTCTTTTTGGGCGATTCTCTGCATTCTTCTGCTCTCAGTCTGCAAAACTGAGCAGGAGCAGAACATCTTGGCTCAACGAGGAGAAATTGATCTTCGCGGAATTAATTGGCAAAGCGATAACATCGTTAACCTAGACGGTAAATGGGAGTTTTACTGGAAGCAACTTTTAACGCCCGAAGACTTCGATGAAGGCAGCTATAATCCGAGCCTTGAGTACGTTCCCTCTAATTGAACCGAGTACCTTGATCCCGCAACCAATGAAGAACGGGATGCTCAACGAAATCATCAACCAAGAGTAGTTATTTTCCCCCGCCAGTATTCTCAAACGCCTCGACGAAAAACTTGAAGCAACTTTACAGCGAAATATCGTCGGCAGTACAGTGCGTGACGACATGGATGTCGACGTAGTAGCCTACATCAAAGCCTCAAACACCTTACATTTTGCGGGAGCAAAAAAACCCTTACTCTTTATCCGCGAGGGCGGAGCACAACGCATAAAAGGCTCCTATCACGCCGTAGGAGGAATTTCAAAATATAAAAGAGACGAAAAACAGTTTGAAGAACATGCGTTTGACGTTCAATCAGGGGATCGCTTTTACATTTATACCGACGGCTTTCAAGACCAGTTTGGCGGCAAAGAAAAACGTAAATACCTTTCCAAACGCTTCCGTAAATTACTTGCCCAAAATTCCGACGTTGACTTTGAGGAACAAGGCCAAGTTCTTGATCATGAACTTGGGGAATGGCAAGGCAACCAACGCCAAACCGATGACATTTTGGTAGTAGGCTTCAAGATAGACTAGCCGCTCTCCATCAAAATCAGGCAAAATACCGAGTAATTCAGTATATCTTGGTAGCCGCCCGTCACGCCCTCGGAAGCAAGGGTTTTTCCTTGATTATCTTCTATTTGCTTGATCCGAAGGAGCTTCATCAGAATGATATCTGTCATGCTGCTGACACGCATATTGCGCCATGCTTCGCCGTAGTCGTGGTTTTTTCGCGAGAGTAAATCTTGTATTTCGGTCGCTTTTTGGTCATATCGCTGCATCACCTCTTGGGGAGCCAGCTCGAGGCGATCATCATCCTGAAGGTCGAGTTGGATCAGCGCAATCAGGCAATAATTGATGATCGCCACAAACTCTTCTTCAATCGCATCCTCAACCTTTTGTGTCCCTTTTTCTTGAATACTCCGAATGCGGGCAGCCTTAATATAAATCTGGTCTGTAATCGAAGAGGGACGTAAAATACGCCATGCTGTACCGTAATCAGTGATCTTTTGAGTAAAAAGCTCACGGCAACGTCCAATAATCTGCTTGAAATGTTCAGCGGTGGTCATGGGATAGCGTTATTTCACTTCAAAGTCCAGCAACTTCCGCTCCGCGATATATCCCTCAAGGCGGTCACCAACCTGCACTTCACCGACACCCTTAGGCGTGCCCGTAAAGATCAAGTCCCCGACTTTGAGCGTAAAAAATTGCGATACGTACGCCAGAAGTTCTTGCACGGGCCAGAGCATAAAGCGGGTATTCCCTACTTGTCTTTCTTGACCATTAACCAAAAGGCGAAAGTCCAGCTCTTGAATATCTTCGATTTCGGAGACAGGAAAAAAGTTGGATACGGGTGCAGCACCGTTGAATCCCTTCGCAATCGTCCAAGGAAGCCCCTTTTGTTTCGCTTTAGTCTGTAAATCTCGTGCCGTAAAATCAATACCTAGCCCAATCTGGTCGTAATAAGTATGAGCAAACACAGGCTGAATGAACTTCCCTTCCTTACAAATCCGAAGTACGACCTCAACCTCATGATGAATTTCTTTGGTATAATCGGGATAATAAAAAGGAGCATTGTCACGCAAGAGTGCCGTGTCGGGTTTGGTAAAGATCACAGGGTCGTCGGGACGCTCGTTTTTGAGTTCGGCGATGTGGTCGGCATAATTCCGTCCGATACAGATAATTTTCATGGAGACAAAGGTCAGAAAAAAGCCCCGCGTTTCCATGTACTACGCCAAGAGAAAAATTAATTATAGTTATTATTGGCAAATTTATTAACGAGGCAGGGAAC
>CAZNAK010000173.1:0-1080 GCA_964570645.1 uncultured Cytophagales bacterium
ACTCCACAGAAGACAAGAATAAAAAGAAGTTTAAGCTCTTTTCGCTTACCAAAAATGTAGAAACACAGATCGGTCTGGGTTTTATTCGTGGGCACGCGCGCGGAGACGAAGTTCTGAATGACCTCCAACAAAAAAGCCTGATCCCCGCAGTTTACTTTCGCTACTCGGCGGAAAAAAGTGAGTCCCTGCGTTTTGGTTTACAGGCAGGGATTGCTACCTATCGCTTTGAAGGCGATGAGTTTAGCGAGTTTGACCAACTGATTGTTTCTGGTAACGTAAAGGAGACCGTTTTTTCTTTGATGCCCTATGTTTCGTACGGACTAGGAGGGGGTCGCTTTAAGCCCTATGCCATGTTGGGGGCTGGACTCAACTTCTCTAACATCAATAGCAGCGTACAGATTGTTTCCATCGAGGAAAACGAAACTTACCAAGTCGATACAGGATCGCAGAATACAAACTTTGGCGTACTTCTTCGGGGAGGGGCAAGCTATCGGCTAGGTAACATACGCGTACACACCGATATTGGAACGGGGCTTTCCTTGATTCAGGTGGGCGCGACGTTACGTTTTTTACAGAGTAAAAGTGATCAAAAAGAAGATGATTAAGCTATGAAACGAATCTTACTGTTAATTACTAGCGTATTTTTTGGCGTTCAATGCGCTTTCTCACAAAAAGACGGCACAACCGTCATTACTCTTACGCCCGAGGAGTACAATGCCTTGCTTCAAAAAGCGCAAAACCCCTCCTGCCCTGCGGAAGAGACCGCCCAAGAAGAGGAAGAACGCCAAAAGTCCAAACGTGGAATTACCCTACGACTCGGCGGCGGCTTAAACTACATGTACGGCGTTGATGCAGCAAGAAATGAGAACTTTGAAAGTGACTTCGTGGACTGGTATGCCCTAGGGATGCTGGGCTACACGGCAAACGAAAATCAGACTGGAAAAGGAACGTTCATTGGTGCTTTCGTTACGGTAGGAAATACCACAGAACGCGGAATCACCAAGTTTCTGGAAGATAGCAATACGGGCAGAACCTCAGATGCGGAAATCGCCGATAACCGTTTTTATCAGGCGGAGTTGG
>CAZNAK010000173.1:1090-5702 GCA_964570645.1 uncultured Cytophagales bacterium
CCTTACGCTTAAGTACAGGTACAGGCTTTCAAAGCTATACGTTAAACGACGACGAAAAACGTCTTTTTTATTACTCTACCACAGGCGGATTGCAGTTTGGAGGACGTTTCATCAAATTCACTGCTGATATTAACTTTCTGTATGGACGGCAGCTCGAAGCTACGATTCTTCGTCCGACCGTCGGATTACTATTGCAGTTATAATCAAAAAAGTGGTTTTAGGGCTACCTTTGAATGAAAAGTAAAAATGACGTAAAGGCTCGCCTGCTCGAAGCCTGTAAAAGGAGCATCGAAGAAAGGATTGCTTCTTTGGAGGACACACTCGACTCAATAGAGCAGTCTATGCAGGAAGAAACCAAAAGTAGTGCGGGCGATAAATATGAGACCGGCAGATCAATGTTACAGATGGAGGAAGCTAAGCACAAAAACCTGTTATTCGAGGCTTATCAAGTAAAAAGAGATCTGCTAAACATAGAAGTCAAAGACCCCGCAGATAAAGTAGAGGTCGGTAGTCTTATCCAAACAAATCAAGGTAGTTACTATCTCTCGATAGGCTTAGGACAAATCCGGCTGGAAGGTAAATTATACTACTGCATCTCAAGTAAGTCTCCCGTAGGCATAAAGCTCCTCAGGCAGGAACAAGGGAGTATGGTGGAGTTTAATGGTCGAAAGATAACAATCGAAGAAATTTGGTAAGTCAAAAGTGATTGATTTTTAAAAACTTACTGGTAAATTAAGTTTTGTTTCTTAACTCGCTACCATGTATTTAACCAAAGACTTCTTTATCTCTTACGGTCGCCGCGAAAGTTTAGGTTTTGTGGCTCGACTTCACCGTGCCTTTTTATTAAAAGGCTACACTGACTGGTTCGATAAAATTAACATCCCTGACGGAGAGGCGTACGACAAGCGAATCTCTAACGGTATTGAGTCTGCGGATAATTTTGTTTTTGTGATGGCACCGCGATCCCTTACCTCACCTTATTGCCTCATTGAACTTGAGTACGCCCGTGTCTTGGGTAAACGCTTCATCACCTTGTTGGTACGCGAAACAGAACCCAGCGATATTACAGACACCCTACGCGTGATTAACTGGATTGACTTCTCGGGAACCGACTTTGACCGTCCACTCGCGGAGCTAATCAAAGAAATTGAGCTAGACCGCGACCACGCCCATAAGCACACGCTCTTTCAGCAACGCGCCTTAGAGCGGGAAGAAAATGATCGCAGTCCTGACTTTCTGTTTAACGGCACAGCAACCGAAAGTGCTCTGAGTTGGTTATCAGGATCCGACGGTAAAAAGCCCGCGCCTACGCAGCGGCAACGTACTCACATTTGGGAAAGTGAAGCCGCCATAGAGGCAGCACAACGAGCCGCTCGAAAACGCCAGCGTACGATCATTGGTGTGGTAAGCTTGGCAGCAATCTTGTCACTTGGGTTTGGTGTCCTTGGATTTGTGAAGATGAATGAAGCCAATCGAAACCTCAGAGCAGCGAAACTTTACAGTAAACGCGCCAACGATGCACGAGTCACCGCCAACGAAAAACGCCGTGAAGCGGAACGTGCCCTCAACGACCTCAAAACTGAAAAAGCCAACAAACTCATCCGTCGGGCCGAGAACCTGATTAACTCTAATGGCTTCTTCTACGCCAAAGCAAACCTCATTGAAGCAGATTCCTTGACTCAGGATATTACGGGTGTTTCTACGATGTCCAAAAAGATCGAGCCACTGATGGAAGAGTGTAACAGGGCACTAGGAGAACCCTAAGTCCATACTGACTACATGTGTTTACAACTAAAGCCAGGTACAAGCAACGCTTTGTTGACGCTTACACTAGGGGTGATATAGCCAATACGCTGCATTGTTTAGGCGAAATCGCAACCAAATCCACACAATCTGGTGTAAGGTATAATCGATTAACCGAACAGCTTAATATTTTAATACGAATACAAGGAACGCCTTAAACTACTAATAGCCAATTATTTATTTTATAATATACTAATTTTAAAAACTATACTATTATTTATTTTAACATGTATGATATATCTTGCTATTACATAGCTTCAAGATTCGTCGCAAGAAATCACGCCTTCATCCAATTTTTGCGGTTATTGACCTAAATAGCGTACGTTGTTGAATCTAATGCACTTTTTACGTACGCTAAAGAAGTAAATAAAGCACTACTATCCTAGTGACTAAAACTAATAAAATACCTAACCCTAATCTCGAAAAAATTCAACTAAGGGTATGAGCAACCGTGATTTTATGTTGGTAATGAATATGCTCTATTTTTTGATGGAGAAACGCGACGACGAACAGTCGGACGTAGCTCCACAAATAGAGCAATTCAAGGGCGCACTTCAAGCTCTGGTAGAAGGAAAGGATATTCCTTCTATGCAGGCGGGTGCAGAAAGCCCACGCGACGATGCCGCACAAAAAGAAGAAGTAGAGGGTTTGGAACGAAAAATAAAATCATTGCGAGAGGAGCTATCATCCAATCAGCAAATGATGCAAATGACAATTACACACATGACCGATGAGCTAGAAAGAAAAAAGAAAGCTCAGAAGATCGCCAACTCGCTCTCTGAGCAGCTTTTTGAGCGATCCTTAAACGTAGGTCAAAAACTTCGACTTGTCTTTCCTGAATCGTTCTGTCATACTGCTTCCTCTGGTGATCAGTCGCATTTTATGTACATGAGCAACCGTATCGGAATTACCTACTTGGTCGTCGTGGGCACTCCCTGGGAGGGGATACTTGCCTCACAGTTCCGAATGGCGAGTTACTTGATACTGAATCAAGTGATTAACGAAAAACGCTTTATTAATTCCTCCCATTTAGTTGAGGAGTTTGAAAAAGCGTGCTCCCTCTTCGAGGGCTTTGATGAAGAACAACGCAAACAACTAGCTGATATTAAGGTATCTGTGCTAATCATCGACAAAAACCGATTTGAGGCTGAGTTCTCTAGCAACGGTCCTTCTTGTTTTTGTGCCTACAAGAATACGTTAGAAGAAACGAAAGGAGGGTTAATAAATGGAGAAGGGTCTGTCGATGGTTTGGAGATCAATAAGTACCGTACGAGTCACCTAAACATTCGTGAACAGTCGCGGTTCTATTTATCGTCCTTTGATCAAGAGGCCACTTTTTTAAGCCGTCAAGAGGAAGAAAAAGTGTATTCTTTATCAGAGTTGTTACAACGTATCTGCTCAAGTGATATGAATACACAGAATCAAAAAGTGAAGGCTTTCTTTGAGCAGCATACCAACCAAACTTCACCCGAAGGACAACACCTGTTATTAGGATTAAAATTTTGAATTGTCGTTTAACTGAAAAAATAAACTTATTTACCCATGATGACACCTGAGGACAAAAAAGTGCTTGAAGAACGCTTTACCCTGAGGCACGAAGATTCTGTATCGCGGATTTACACAAGTAATGAAGCCAATACGATCATCTGCGAAGTGTTAGAGTCCTACACAGAAATTGAGGACTTTAAAGCGATGCTAAAGAAAAAAGCCGAGCTGATAGAAGAGTACGGATGCGACCGTTTTGTTTTTGATAAACGGGCAATTCGCGGATTTCATCAGCCTACCATGGAGTGGTATTACCTAGAATGGAAACCAGAAATGCACCGGCGATTCGGACTGCGTGTCCACCGGAAGCTGTTCACAGACGAAGTATGGTTCCTAAAATGTTTGCAAGCGGGAAGGGCGGAAATCAAACGACGCGACCCAGGAAGCATTGTGCATACAATGGATATCAAAGTAGTTCAATCTATTGAGGAGTCGATTGACCCCAAAGTAGAAGGAATTACCTACGATAAGCTTACCTAAAAAAGGCTTACGTAATGACAAGTTAAACGACTACTACACAACTAGTTCCCAACCAATTAGACCACGACTCACTAACACGTTTTTGACTTTTGACTATAAATCAAGCTGTCTCATGAATGTCGTGGACGATAATAAAAGAAACCGCTTTGTATTGCTTTTTACGCTCTACATTGCCTCCGAGGCCGACTATGAGCACTCTATGAACTTAGAGAACTTAGCAGGCAACCGAGGGCTACGCGGTAAAGATTTCAAAAAAACTTTCGGATACCTGAAAGAAGAAGGGTTCATCAGTGTAAAGGATAACGGACCCGACCTAAAATACCATGCTTGTATCACGCACAAAGGGGTAAAGGCTTTGGAAGAAGTGTTCTTGGATGAATATGAACCCACATACTATTTCCCTCCCTACCGTGAAATGATCATGTAATTTTTTCACCTTAAAAATTGAACTCATTATGAACAACCTGATGATTCTGACTAAAAAGACTGAACGCTTTCTGATGCTATACGGAATGTATCGAAAAGCTAGCGGTAATCCCTATCACATGGCTAACGCGAGAGAGATGGCCACACAGGAGGGCATGAGCTATCGCGCCTTCAAGTCCGCTTTTGATTACTTATGCCGCGAGAGATTGATTCGCCCAGAAACTTATTCACTGGATTCCTCCGAGTATTATTATCAAGCATGCCTCACCGATGAGGGCATTCGCGCTGTAGAATCGGTCTTTGACGACGAAAATGAAAGTACGAAGTATTTTCCACCCTATCGCCGTATGATGGTATA
>CAZNAK010000174.1:0-5669 GCA_964570645.1 uncultured Cytophagales bacterium
CATCCAATCGCTTCAGCATGGACTCTTCTTTTTCGGGCATTCCGTAATAAATAACACACGCCTCAACGTACTTACCTAGCAAAATGGCTGTCTGTAAGGACCATCCTCCCCCAAAACACCAGCCGATCGTCCCGATCTTTGCCTTTTCACCGACATAAACGTGCGCGCCATGAATGATTTGTCGGGCGCGTCCCTCGTCCATACTCTGCATATACTTTTGAGCATCATCGCGTGTGGTCGCTACGTTTCCATCGTACAAATCCAGCGCAATAACGGTTATATCATCTCCTAGAGCTTTCTGATATTTGGCTGCCTCAGCCTTAATGTGGTCATTAAGCCCCCACCACTCGTGTACCATGAAAAGATACTTGGTATTTTTCTTCTTCCCACGCACCACAAAGGCTTGTCCGGTTTCTTTTTGACCCAGAGTAGGAAAAGTAACCATTTCCCCTTTTTTAAGAAATGATTTATCAGCTAATTGAACGGGCAGCTCGTGCGCCTCAGCAAATTCAGCCTCGTTTGCCAATGCTGCAAACTCTTGGATGGCAGAAACATTACAACAACCCTGTGGCTCGGGACGAAACACAAAAGCGGAGGAAATGAAACAGACCGTCAGTACGGCAAGCACTTTAAAAAAAAGAGAAGTATTCATCACAATCGGTATTTAAGGTAAAGATTTGTATTGCCCAATATCCCGAAACGTAAGGGTGCTTGACAGGTGTAAAATATCATTTCTTACATAGTCGAGGATGGGCGCAATAGAATCGTTTTTGTCGGAGTAAGGCACATACAATGCCGCACGGAAAAAATTATAGCTCGTATCGGTCACCACGCACTGAAAGGTCGTCGGCACGTCGCCTTCAAGCTGATAAATGCGTCGTCCGAGTCCATTGGCGGTACTGTCAGTCGATTCTGCGATATTCTGGAGCCGTACGCCGTGTTTTGTCACCAGTGTATGGGCATCATTTACATAATCTTCAAAAGCCTCTTGTTTATTACCGACAAATTTTGTGGTCAGATGCACCGTTGCCCTAAGCTTAGGGTAATAAAGCTCAATCCAGTAGGGTTCGCGCTGTGCCGAGCTATCTGGACGAATAATCGCGTGCTGGGAATATTCAAAGGTATAAGGGTATTTGGGAGGAAGTTGAGGGGTAAGTTCAGACAAAAGGCTCTGATCGGGGATACCGTCAGAAAAATAATGCGTGTAAGGATATTCTGCCGCTAACTTCTGGTAAGCTGGCTCAGGGAGTGAGATACGCGAAAACCCATAAGGCTTCGGCGGATACGTCTTATCTTCCTGGCAAGACAGCAGTGTAATAAATAAAGTAAATATGATGAGGTTTCGCACGGCTTTGATAAGAAATGTTTCTATGTAAAACGGCTCTCAAAGATGAAAAAGTCTCTTTGGGGGAATAATGTTTAAAATAGAAACGTGGAGCGTGACGGCGTTCCCCAGAATATATCAGGTCTTCCTAACTCCTGTAAGCTCACAAAAAAGAGGCTACAAAAACAGTCCAGTCCGTTGTAGCTTCCTGACTGTACTAAAACTTTTGTAGCCTAACTAAACCCTTATCGTATCATTCCTCAGGACTATCCTCCAAAGTGCTGCAAGGCTTTGGTAACGCGTTTTCTTACAATCCCGTATCTGTCATTATCTCGCGCCACCGCAGCGTTGATAAGCGCTAGGAGCACATCACGCTGATTGAGGCTCTGGAGTTCTGCCTGCGTGTTGAGTTTATCTCGGTTGATAATCGTCTGAATAGCTGGTGTGAAATAATAACGGTTTGCCCCACCGACACCTTTATTTACAGACAAATCTACGAGGGTGGCAATACCTGCTGGCGACGTAATAAAAACCGAAGCGGGTGCCTTTACGGGCGAGCCGTTAGCCGTTTTCACGCTAATATTTCTGGACAATGCGGGGTTAGCGTACTCGTAGGCTGCCATCAGGACTTGAAGCTTTGCTACCTCGGGGTCATGTCCAGCACGAACGAAGGCACAAGTAAATACTTTGTTGTCACGGAGGCGTTTTTCGGCATCTTCTCCTTTATGCATTTTTTTGGTGGTTGGGTCTTTTACGACAACCTGCGTTTTTGGCGGATTCGCAAATTTGTTGTTACTGAACGTGTATTCGACATCAATTCCGAAACGCTGAAAACAATCGCTAAAAACAAAGGGCGCACGGTACTTGATCAGTGCAAGCAAGCTCTGTAAAGACCGCTTCCCGCCAGCAAACTGAATAAAGCCAAAAGAGAAGAACGCACGATCCCAGCTATTGATCGCGTCGTATTTTCCCTCGTTACTAGAAACAAAGTCTAGTACTTTTGCCATCGCGGGGTCGGCACCAATTTCGGTGTAATAAGAAGTCGGGATTTTAAACATCTTTGTACCCGAATACATGATGCCTTTGCTTCCGCCTTCACCCTCTCTGCCTTTAAGAATAACTTTATTTAGTTGGTTCTTAAAATCTTTGAATTGGAAGGCGTACTGATTATTCGCTGTATCCTCTGTAACGTAAAGGGTGGACTTTTGCTGTTTGGCGATATTCTCAAACTCGGCTGCTGAGGGAGCCGCTACCGTAGAAATCGTTTTACCGTCGCTTGTCGCGATTTTAATTTGTCCTGTCGAGACCATACTTTTCGGATTTAGGATTAGTTATAGTGAATTGAATAGCATAAAACTAGCATATTTTATTTTCTTTTAAAGCATTTTGACAAAATGACAGGTAAGTTGTAGTGTAATAACTGCCAAAAAACGATACCATGTCCCCCGTATGAAGTGCCGATTCCTAGTAACGTGGCTTTGCCTGACTTCCTTTATTAATGCTGAGGCACAAGAGAAACTGTATGATGTCGTAATCATTGGTGGTGGCTTGTCAGGCTTGACGGCGGCACACTACCTTGCAACCGATAATTTTTTGATCCTCGAAAAGGAAGAGAAAGCCGGTGGAAGAGTAATTGAGGGACAATGGAAGGAGTTTCATTATCCAAAGGGCACAGAGTACATCGGAGAGCCTGACGGCATTCTTGAAGAAGTGATCGAAGACCTCCGCCTAGAAGTTGTGCCTATCCCGCCCCCAACCGATGGGATCGCATACCAAGGTGAGATTTACACCAAAGCGCAGCTACTCGACTTTTTGCCTACCCGAAAACAACAAAGGCAGTTCAAAAGGCTTTACAGAAAGCTAAACAGACTGGCCAAGGGCACAGAAGACTTCATTTGGGAAAGCGGCCATTTGAAGAAAAAGTACAAGGAGTTTGACCTTGTTTCTGTAAAAAAATGGCTAGAAGCACAAAAAGTTCCCCCACTCATTCAGCGCTACATCGAGGTGGAAAATTTAGGGTTGTTTAGTGCTCGCAACGAAGAGCTTTCCATTTTATATAATGCCAGCGAAATGGCGTATAACCTACCTAGCCGCCGCGATTATGACGAGAGTAAGGTTTTCACCTTTCCTCAGGGCATGATCGAACTGAGTAACGCACTAGAAAAACAACATAACGATAAAGTAAGCTACCGTACTGAAGTTGTCGCGGTTAGGCAAACGGATGGAGTCGTACACGTCGAGGCTCTTTTGGCCGACCAAAAGGTCAGCTTTAAGGCAAAAGCCCTAATTTGCGCTACGCCAGCTCCCATCGCGGGACAAATCCTAAAGAATAGCATCTCAAAAGAAGCACACCAGCAGCTACTCAATATCCGCTACGGGCAGTACATCACTATAAATATTTTTACGGAGCAACGGTTTCTGCACCAAGCTTGGACAGTCACTTGTCTGGACAATTATTTTACTTCCCTATACGACGTTACCCGTGGACAGACTCCACCCGACCATAAGGGAGAAAGTATAATCAGTGCATACATCCCCAGTCATACCGCAACGGATTCAACTTGGATCTATCAAACCGATGCACAAGTTTTTGAGCGTACAATACAAGATATGGAAACTTACTTTCCAGACATTAAAGCATCGGTTCTTGGTTATGATGTTCAACGCTTTAGGTACGCATATCCGGTTTTTGGCTTAGGATACCACAAGGTACTAGAAGCCCTAAGCACCGATCAATCCTTATGGAAAAACATCTTTCTGGCAGGCGACTACATGAGTTATGCCGTCGCGGATGGTGCCATACTGAGCGGCTACATTGCTGCCAAGAAGGTAAACGCTCAGAAAGAGTTTTAGTACTACCAATGCGCTCCACAAAGTAGAATATGAGCCTACCTAGTTTCGGCTTCTCTGTTTGCCCTCGGTGGTATTCCCCCAACATTCCTTATACCGTTCTTCCCGCTTAATCCCAACATTCCCCAAAAAAAGCTAGTTTTGTCCCTGTGATGGAAAATACCAATCTAACGACTGCCCCACCCCGCGCTTGGGTCGATACCGAAACGTTACTTACTGCCTACCAAAACGATGGACTCGTGCAGACCCTTGCCGAGGAACTCACCCAGTCTGATCCACGTTGGTTGCGCTTGCAAGGGCTATCGGGAAGTCTGGACGCGATTTTGGCGGCAACGCTGTTTCGCCTGACAGGACTGACTCAGGTTTTTGTGCTGGAAGGACGCGAAGAGGCAGCCTACTTTTTTAGCGATCTCCAAAACCTCTTGGGCGAGTTTGGGCTATCTAAGGAGGCGCGAAAAGGTTTCTCGCAGGATGTTTTGCTTTTCCCGACTTCGTACAAACGTCCCTACCGCTTTGAGGAAACTGAAAATGCTAACGTACTCGAACGCGCCGAAGTCCTTAACCAAATTACGCAGCTTCAGGTAGGGCAACGCGGGCGGCTTATCGTCACCTACCCCGAAGCCTTGACCGAGAAAGTAGTCAATAAGCGAACTTTACTTGCCAACACATTTTCGATCCAACAAGGCGAGGAAGTGGAAATGAGTTTTGTTACCGACATCCTCCACGAGTACGAGTTTGAGCGCGTCGAAACGGTCTATGAAGCTGGACAGTACTCGGTACGTGGCGGAATTTTGGATGTTTTTTCGTTTTCTAATGACTTACCCTACCGTTTGGAGTTTTTTGGCGATGAGGTAGAAAGTATCCGAACGTTTAACCCTGATTCGCAGCTTTCAATTACAAAAATCGAGCAGATCGCGATTATTCCAAACGTACAGTCCAAACTCGGCGAAGAGGTACGGGAGTCGTTCTTGAAGTTTTTACCCGCCCAAACGCCGCTTTGGTTCAAAAACCTTAACGAGACGCTGGACGTAATCGAAAAATACTTTGACAAAGCAACCTTAGAGTTTGAGCAAATTCTGGCAAAAGCCAACTTTACGCAGGTTATTTCAGGACCCGAAGAGCTTTTTGAGACCGTTGAAAGTTTTCGCGATGACCTCAGCCGTTATACCAAACTCGAATTTGGGTCGATTTTTCAGAAGAAAGAAAAAGCTACCCAGACGTTTACGTGGGAAACCGAAAATCAGCCTTCGTTTAGTAAGAAGTTTTCGCTACTGGGGGAGCATTTGCAGGAAAACGAAATCAATGGCATCAAAAATTACATTTGCGCCGAAACACCCAGCCAGTTAGATCGCATTGAAGCCATTTTGGTTGAAACAACGGGACAAGCACGGTTTACAGGGCTTCCGATTGCCCTACGCGCAGGCTTCTACGATAAGCAGCAGCGTATTGCCTGTTACACTGATCATCAAATTTTTGAGCGTTTCCATCGGGCTAA
>CAZNAK010000175.1:0-5668 GCA_964570645.1 uncultured Cytophagales bacterium
GCTTTCCGATATGCTAAAAGGGAAGCAGGGACGATTCCGTCAAAATCTGCTTGGTAAGCGTGTGGACTATTCGGGGCGTTCGGTTATCGTAGTTGGACCTGAACTTAAGCTTCACGAGTGCGGTCTTCCAAAAAATATGGCCGCCGAATTATTTAAGCCCTTTGTCATCCGAAAGCTCATTGAGCGCGGTATTGTCAAAACGGTGAAATCTGCCAAGAAAATTGTAGATCGTAAAGATCCTGTAATTTGGGACATCCTCGAAAACGTACTCAAGGGGCATCCTGTCCTTCTTAACCGTGCGCCTACCTTGCATCGTCTGGGTATTCAGGCATTTCAGCCAAAACTCATTGAGGGTAAGGCAATTCAATTGCATCCATTAGCCTGTTCTGCCTTTAACGCCGACTTTGACGGTGACCAAATGGCGGTTCATGTCCCTCTTGGACACGAAGCAGTGCTGGAGGCTTCGCTATTGATGTTAGCCGCACATAACATCTTGAGTCCAGCTAACGGGGCACCAATCGCTGTACCTTCTCAGGACATGGTATTAGGACTTTATTACCTGTCCAAAGGTCGTCGTTCTACAGAAAACGAAACGATTCTGGGCGAAGGAAAAACGTTTTATGGACACGAAGAGGTCATTATTGCCCTAAACGAAGGGCGCGTTTCAAAGCACGCCAACATTAAGTTACGAACACAGGTACGTAACAAGGAAACAGGCGAACTTGAAACGAAGATTATTGACACAGTTGCGGGACGCGTATTATTCAATGATTGTGTTCCAGAAGAAGTCGGTTACATTGACTCACTTCTCTCCAAGAAGTCGCTTCGTAAGATCATTGGTCATGTATTCAAGATCGTTGGGATGGCTCGCACGGCAGAGTTCCTCGATGACATTAAATATCTCGGATTCCAGCAAGCCTACAAAGGTGGTCTCTCGATTGGTATTGATAACGTGAAAATCCCAGAAATTAAGGCGATTGAGATTGAAAAAGCCAAAGAGCAGGTCGAAGAGGTCGCTCAAAATTACTTCATGGGACTGATCACGGATACAGAACGTTACAACCGTGTCATTGATATCTGGACGCGTGTGAACCGTGTTATTACGGATAAGTTGATGGAAGACCTTGAAAACGACGATCAAGGCTTCAACTCAGTGTATATGATGATGCACTCAGGGGCGCGTGGTTCAAAAACCCAGATTCGTCAGTTAGGCGGTATGCGTGGGCTGATGGCAAAGCCACAGAAAAACCTCCAAGGCTCCGTGGGTGGAATCATCGAAAACCCGATCCTCTCAAACTTTAAAGAAGGACTCGACGTACTTGAGTACTTTATCTCGACGCACGGTGCGCGTAAAGGTTTGGCGGACACCGCTCTAAAAACGGCAGATGCGGGTTATCTGACGCGCCGTCTGGTGGACGTAGCCCAAGACGTTGTTGTTAACGAGCATGACTGTGGTACGCTTCGCGGAATCGTGATGCGTCCAGTCAAAGAAGGTGAAGATATTAAGCAACCGGTTTCGGACCGTATCCTTGGTCGCACGTCATTACATGATGTGTATCATCCTGAAACCGACGAAATCATTGTTGGTGCAGGCGAAGAAATCAACGAAATACTTGCCGCTAAGATTGAGGAAGCAGGTATTGAAGAAGTTGAAATCCGTTCTGCACTCACCTGCGAAACTCGACGCGGTATCTGTTCGCTTTGCTATGGACGTAACATGGCGACAGGTAAATTGGTCAGCGTAGGCGAAGCAGTAGGTGTGATTGCTGCTCAGTCTATCGGTGAGCCAGGTACACAGCTAACGCTCCGCACGTTCCACGTAGGTGGTACGGCATCAAACGTTGCAGTAGATTCGAGCATTAAGCCGAAGTTTAACGGCAAAGTAGCCTTTGAAGAAATCAAAACATTGGCTACGACCGACGACGAGGGTAATAAAATCGACGTTGTGATGTCGCGCACAGGCGAAATTCGGATTCTTGAGCCAAAAACGGATAAAGTTTTGGCATCGCACAACATCCCTTACGGTGCCTACCTGAAGGTTAAGGAGGGCGATAAAGTCGAGAAGGGTGAAGAAATTTGCTACTGGGATCCATTTAACGCAGCGATCCTATCACAGTTCCCGGGTGTAGTTCGTTTTGAGCACATCGAAGAGGGGGTTACCTATCGTGAAGATTATGACGAGCAAACAGGTAATAGTCAGAAGGTTATTATTGAAACAAAAGATAAGACCAAAAACCCTGTTATCCATGTAGAAAGTGAAGATAACTCAATTACGAGTAACATGCCCGCAGGTGCGTATCTTGCCGTAGAGGATGGTCAGCAAGTAAAAGCAGGTCAGGTTCTGGTGAAAATTCCACGTGCGTTACGTAAAAACCGTGATATTACGGGTGGTCTTCCACGAGTGACTGAGCTATTTGAAGCACGTAATCCATCAAACCCTGCCGTGGTGAGTGAGATCAACGGCTTTGTTTCTTACGGTGGTATTAAGCGTGGTAATCGCGAGATTTTTGTTCAGTCTAAAGAAGACGAAAGCATCAAGAAGAAATACATGGTAAACCTCTCGAAGCACATCTTGGTGCAAGAGAACGACTATGTACGTGCAGGGGATCCACTTTCTGATGGTGCGATTACGCCAGCGGATATTTTGGCGATTAAAGGTCCTACGGCAGTGCAGGAATATCTGGTACAGGAGATCCAAGACGTTTATCGCCTTCAGGGTGTAGATCTGAATGATAAACACATTGAGGTCATTGTACGTCAGATGATGCAAAAAGTCGAAGTACTCGAAGCAGGTGATACGATGGCATTACCAATGCAGATTGTAGATAAGTTTGACCTTCGTGAAGAAAACGACGCAATTCTCGACATGAAAGTTGTTGAAGATGCAGGAGACTCCAGCACCTTCTCGCCAGGTCAGATTGTTTCGCCACGCCAGCTACGAGATGAAAACTCGCGGCTCCGTCGCCAAGACCTTAAAGTGGTTAAGGTACGCGATGCAAAGGCAGCGGTAGCAAAACCGACGTTACGAGGTATTACGCAGGCATCCCTAACGACGCAAAGCTTCATTTCGGCAGCTTCATTCCAAGAGACGACAAAGGTACTAAGCGAGGCATCTATTCGAGGCAAGCGCGACGACCTCTTAGGCTTGAAAGAGAATGTTATTGTAGGGCACTTGATTCCAGCCGGAACGGGTCGCCGTGAGTATGATGATATTAAAGTTTACACGCAAGCGGAATATGAAAAGCTTCTTGCTGAAAGCGGAAAGTCAGAAGAAGAGATCGAAGAAGCTCTTGAAGCGGCAAACTTAGTGCCCGAAAAGGCATAATTAAAAGTTCGCTTACAAAATCAAAAACCACCTCAGGAGAGAAATCTTGAGGTGGTTTTTTTGGCTTTATTTACATCTTGGTTTTTATAGCCTGTGCCTTCTTACTTTGGTCTGTTCAGATTCTTTTTGTAGATCGTCTGAACAATGTCCGTTAAGATCAGGATCACGATCACGAAGTAAAACGTTGTTTTGCTCATTGCCTCCACAGGCTGCTCAAATAAGTGCAGATGTGCTAGATGCCCACCCTCGGTGACCAGCATGACCCCGACGACAAATAGAACAAATAACCCTAGCACCTCGTAGGCTTTATTCTTTTGAAGAAAACTGGACAAACGGTTTGCCAGAAAGATCATCATTACTCCTCCGATAACAATGGCAACTGCCATTACCCAGAACACCTTAGTCAACGCGATTGCACTCAGAATAGAGTCAAAGGAAAAGACCAAGCTCATCACGACAATCATAAAAATTACCGAGTTTGCCGAGGTCGGTTTCTCCTCAGCAGCCGCCGTAACGTCAAGTGTAAGCATATGAACGATTTCTTTGGTAGCCGTATAAACAATGAAGCCGCCACCAAGTAAAACGATGATACTATGAATACTCGGCTCGGCCTCAAAAATACCTTCCCAGTGAATTTTCGTAAATGGGTCTTGAAGCTCATTGACCACCGAATAGATGGCAAAAAGTAAAACGATCCGTAAGACAATAGCGATGCCGATGCCTATCCTTCGGACACGGTCTTGCTCTGCCTCGGGTGCTCGCTGTGACTCAAGCGAGATATACAAAAGGTTATCCAAGCCCAAAACGACTTGCAGCATAACCAACATCAGTAAGGTAAGTAGCTGTTCTAGCATTATTTACAGTTTTTATAAAAGTAATCTAGTTTTTGATGGAGGTTTTCCAAATACTGACTAGAAGCCTCTTTTATCGCATCCATTTGAGTAAGTTCACTTAAAATGCCTTCGACGTGTTCGGTGTCGAACTGCGATTTCAGTACTAGCTGCTTCTGGAAGTCCTCGTCCAAAAGGCCATCATCAGGTGGAGTAAGATAGTAATGCGTCCTAAGAAAGCTAAGAAAAATAGTCTTTTTCAGTTTCGCTACCTGAAGGTGACTTCCCTGCTGGAAGTAAAGCCTCCCGACAGTATCCACAAACTCCAAAGAGGTATTATGATTTTTGGGAAGAATCGGGATCACGCGTTGCCGACGCTTGCCCTTAAAAATCACAAAGAGTATAACCAAACTTAGTAGAATAAAATACGCCCAACGAAGCTCTGTTTGCGAAAGGATAAAGCGTAACGGGCTTTCTTTTGGATTGGTGTTAGAGTAAGAAAAGTCATTAGTTTTACCGTTTCCACCCTTGCGGCTGGCCAAATCATAGTAAATCGTTTTGGCGTTCGGGAAATAAGAGAAGACACGCCCTGCGTAGTCGTAGCCCTCAGGGTGCAGGATGAAGTAATTTGTGAAAATAATTGGTTCTTGGTGTAGATAAATTTTACCCTTTCCGTAAGGGACACAGATAAAGTTGGGTAGCGTTCTATCTACCTCCTCAAGATCGTGCTTGGGGGGAGCATTAAACCTGATATTCCCCAAAACTTCTGCGTTCGTTGTGTCCGCATAATAAGCGGCAGGGTAAAGATGTGACCACAAGTTAGTGGCCGAATCCCCGTCCGAGGAGTAATGAAACATGAAGCCTTCAGAACGTTGAAGCTCTTTTGTCTCAAAACTCATTTCTATTAAACTATCTGACCAAGCCCCCCGGTTATTTACTTCAATATGTGCCGGGACGGTATCGAAGAGTTCCAGAAAGTTTTTAGGGTACTGGTTGTTGTTGAGCAAAGGTAAGCCCAAAGTGTCGTCCAAGACCTGATAACCCTGCTGACTGATGATAAGCGCATCGTTTCCCTGATCCACAAAGGCAAGTAGGGAATCAATATCAGTGTTTGTGGGTCTGTAATTGGGGGCAATGTAAAGATAAAGGGTGTTTTCGTCGCTCGTCTGGATAAGCTCATCCGCAATACGTCCCCTAACTTGTTTTATTTTGTAGTCCTTGCCTAGCAGTTCAAGCAAAACCCCACTTGCGTAGGGCGTATCACTTTCGGGATCATAGGTTTCGCGCCAATCTTTAAGGCGGTTATTCCGTACCTGAATGTAAATTAGGGCAATCAGTAAGCCCAAGAGTAGCAAACCTAAGGCGATAAATATGTTCTGACGGTTTTGCATCGAAGCCCAAAAATGCAGATTTTTTTTGAAAGAATTGCCCTAAAGCAAGGGACTTTTTACTTTTGCAGCATGAAAGACTGGGCAGGGTTTCTTGTATTGGTGATATTTTTGGGCGCATGTGA
>CAZNAK010000176.1:0-5667 GCA_964570645.1 uncultured Cytophagales bacterium
CGCATTATACCTATTTTGAGCGTACCCCAAGCGGAGAAGTTTCTATCAGACCATTCCGAGGTATCCCTACAACGGGCACGAAACTGCTGAGCATTGGACCCGGAAGCGATGTTTCTGTACTGGAAAAGGCTGTCCAGAAAGGCTTAACCTGTACTTCAAGTGCGCATTAATTAGTGTAGGCACTCAGCTCAAAAAAACAAGTAAAAACAGTCAGAGGACTTCGGAATGTGCTTTTGCGGGGAGAGACAATACAATACCCAAAATATGAATATTATGTGATGCTTTCGGAGAAGAGAAGTAAGCGGCTTGCCGAGCAGTTTGCCTTGGTGAACGATACGATAATAAATGGTATTGAACTAACAATTCTTGGAAGAGTACTGGAAGATCACTTCCCTTCAAGTGATTGGAGATTTATCGATGAGCATACAAGAGTTAATGCTGACAGTATTCCTACAATATCTATTCATCAGATCGCCTCTGCACCGCTCAGCGTAGCGACTTTTCTCAGTCGTTTTGAAAAAGTTCGCCAGTCTCCCGTCAGTCATTCCGCCGATCAAGGAATCAAATTGCAGTACGTTCTTACGTATCCTTCGCTGTTGGGTAATGTAGCCGAGTACGAGGAATGCATGAAAGAATGGGAAGGAAACCGCCCCGTAAAAAAACAATTCCTGCGTCAATTTGGACTCAATGGAGCGATCGGCAAAGCGGAATCCATGGCGTATATCCTACGAAAGACAAAGAATAAAAGGCTCGTTATGTTCAATGAGAACCACTTCTATCCCAACCATTGTATTTTACTTACAAAGCTACTTCCTGAGCTACAAAAAGAGGGCTATACGCACTTGGCATTAGAGGCTGTCTCTCAGGACTCCCTGCTTAACGAAGGGGAGCTTCCTAAACTAGAAACAGGATTTTACACACGCGAGCAGTGTTTATATCAGTTAATCAAAACGGCGCAAAAGCTGGGCTTTGTCATTGTGGGCTACGATGCGGATGCCAAAAATGGTGATCGTGAGCTGCGGCAAGCCAAAAACTTGTACGAGAAAAAACCTTTGGGGCATCCTCAGAAGCACAGGTCGTTATTTTGGGGGGAATATCGCACATTCAGGAGAACCCACCTTGGATGGCGGCACAGTTCAAAGAGCACTACGAGATAGACCCCGTGACGTTCTCACAGACGCATCTGGCGTACTACCGAAAGACAATTCCGAGTGGCAGCTTACAGGTCGCACCTAATGATAGCCTGGGCGAATAAGGATTAAAGGTCACAGACTTCCAGATTATCAACGCACTCCCGTAGGGCAATCAGGGTGAGCAGGAAGTCACCCTCCCTGCTCCTGAAGTTTTTCCTTGTCAAATTAACGTTTATCAGGAGGTGAACTGGGTATCGAAACACGATTACTTCGACCGCATTCCTGACTACGTTTATACCTACTTTGAGGAGAAAGCATCCCCACTCAAGACAAAACTCGATACTGGAAAATACCGTGTCCTTTATCTCGACCAAGAGGGTAATCTTGTCAAAAATATGCCTTTAGAGGTGGAGTAAAACTAATCCAGATCCAACAAAACAGGTAAAAACGCCTCAGCATAGGCAAAGAGCCCTGTTTCATGGTCTGTCCCAGCAAGCTGTGTCAAGGTAAGTGTCTGCGGCGATGTGCCGTTTGCGATGAAGGTATTATAGGTGTCCACGGAGTTTTGGTAAGGCACCCACGTATCCGCATCACCATGATAAAGATAAAGTGGAAGCTGCGGAGTCCAGTCTATAAGACTATTCTCGTTTAGACGTTCTACCAGAAAGGCATATTCGGCTGCCGTGTCAATATTTTCCAAGATATCAGCTTGCAAAAGATCAGGAATTTCGGTGGTTAGTTGCTCATTGATTTCAATCCCATTAAGGCTTCCATCTAGCAAGGTCGGAATTTGAGAAGCATACGGCTCCTGAAAAAGAATGTCCAAGCCTTCTTCAAACTCGTAGGTTTGGTCGTAACCGTATGCTAATAAAGGCAGATAAAAAGGCTGCTCGTAGCTTTGAAGCCCAAAAATATACTCTTGAAACCTTTTTACATCATAGCCCCCCGCCGCAGGAAAGGAAGCCACCAAGTTAAAGTCAGTGAGTTTATTTTCTTCAATATGCCTGTGCGCTGCCATGGCAGAATAACCTCCCTGTGAGTAGCCCGCCAGAAATAAATCTCCGTCAAGGGTTACGCCTTGTTCGCTCAAAAATGTTCTTGCCGCAATCAAGTTATCGTAAATTGCCGAGGCAGTCAGTTCCTCTACGTAATACGGATGTACGATCTGGCTAGAGCTACCGTACCCAAGCAGATCAGGAACGACAGTAACGATGCCCGTAGCAGCCAAAGATTGGTACAAAATCAACTCGATGTTCGTTTGGGTGAGTTCGGAAGGTGCCTCTCTGTCTCCTACTATCGTTCCGTGCTGAAAACCAACGATACTCATTGCCGCTGCTCGTGCAGGAATCACGACGATGCCCGAGGCAACGACATCTTCGCCTTTGTAGGGAGTTAGGTACTCGATACGATACACCGAAACGTCAAATTGAATCGTTCCTTCGGGAAGCTCCACACCCGCTAGCGTAATAAAAGCATTTAACGTTGCCGCAGTCGTCTGGGTGACAAGCGTCGCACTCAACAGCGTTCCCGCCTCATTTTCAGATTGTGGAGTTGGGTTTTCGTCATCCGACGAGCAGGCAGGGAGAAATAAAATGAAGACTAAAAGCAGAAAATAGTAGCATCTTTGCATCTCTTGGGAAAATTCGTTTCTAATTCAAGATGGGACTTTCGTTAGAGTTTTCCTATTTATACTACCTAGAAGAACGCTGGAGGTGGTTCTCTTCTCATTTATTCAAACGCAAAACTAAGCTGCTCGCCCTGTGTGCGCTTCTCCGTATCTAGGTTTGAGAGTGAAACGCCAATCAGTCGCAGTGGCTTTTCGGGATAAGGAGAATCCAGTAACTCCGTTGCGACCTGACGAATTAGTTTCTCGCTGGACGTAAACGAATCCAACGTTCGGCTACGCGTACTGAGTTCAAAATCTTTAGATTTAAGCTTTAGGGTGATAGTACGTCCGCGCGTTTGTATGTGTTGGAGACGACGGACGACTTCATCGACCACAAAATTAAGACGTTCTTGGAGGTCTTCACGCTCATGGAGGTCTTCGGAAAACGTTCGTTCTGCCCCAACAGATTTTCGGATACGGTCAGGACGAACCCGCCGCTGGTCGTCTCCTCTTGCAATGCGATAGTACCAGCGTCCCGACTTTCCGAAGCGTCGTATTAGGTCTAGTTCCGACCACTTTTTGAGATCTCCGCCTGTTTTGATTCCTAGCCGTTCCATTTTTGCTGCCGTAACTTTACCGATCCCATGAATCTTTTTGACGGGAAGCTGCTCAATAAAGGCTTCGGCTTCTTCGGGCAAAATGATCGCCATACCGTTGGGTTTGTTGAGGTCAGAGGCGATTTTTGCCAGAAATTTACAGTACGATACGCCCGCCGAAGCGTTGAGTTGTGTCCGTTCTTTAATTTTATCTCGAATCTGCTGCGCAATGAGCGTTGCCGAGGGGAGTTTGATTTTATTTTCGGTGACATCGAGGTAGGCCTCGTCCAGAGAGAGTGGCTCGACCAGATCAGTGTATTCGTAGAAAATTTCTCTAATTTCTTGAGAGACTTCTTTATAAGCCGAAAAGCGTGGACGCACAAAGATCAGATCAGGACATTTTCGGGCTGCCGTTACGGAAGGCATTGCCGAGCGTACTCCAAAAGCGCGTGCCTCATAGCTTGCCGCCGCCACCACACCGCGCTGTTTACTTCCACCGACGGCTACGGGTTTGCCGCGCAACTCAGGATTATCGCGCTGCTCAACGGAGGCATAAAAGGCATCCATGTCGATATGAATAATTTTTCGACCCATCAGAAGGTGAAGATACGGACATTTATGGTAAGTGTACCATGAACGGGTATCGGGATAACCGCTTAACATTTTTACGCACAACGCATTTTATTTGTATCTTTGAACCCATAAAAAATAATAAGAAATAATTATGTCAACTTCATCCTTAACCATTATCGCCGCTGTCCTTTTGGTTGGTTTGTTCTTCGCATTAATGACCATACGTATTCTTTTCTTGAAAAAAGGGGAGTTTCGTGGTACTTGTGCAAGCCAAAGCCCTTTCCTCCAAAAAGAAGGTGAGGCGTGTAGCTACTGCGGTAAATCTGCGGCAGAGGCGTGTCCAAACAAAGCCTAATTGATTCCCGCCCCCATTTGCTCACCTTTTGCATCGCTTTTGCCTTTCGCTTTGTTGCTTTAGGCGGTACTTTTGTACTTGAAATTTACTCACTAAGTACGAATATAAAAATATGAGCGTAGCACAAGAAATTCTCCCTTACAAGGTCAAAGACATTAACTTGGCGGACTGGGGACGCAAAGAAATTGAACTCGCAGAAGCAGAAATGCCCGGTTTAATGGCACTTCGCGAAGAGTACGGCGCAAGCCAACCCCTCAAAGGAGCGCGTGTAGCAGGTTGTCTGCACATGACTATCCAGACGGCGGTTTTAATCGAAACCCTCACTGCCCTGGGTGCGGAGGTACAATGGTCTTCCTGTAACATTTTCTCGACTCAAGATCACGCAGCGGCAGCGATTGCCAAAGCGGGTATCTCTGTTTATGCGTGGAAAGGTCTGACAGAAGAGGAATACGAGTGGTGCATTGAGCAAACACTCTTTTTCGGCGAAGATCGTCAGCCCTTGAATATGATTCTTGATGACGGGGGCGACCTCACTAATGTCGTTTTGGATCAGTATCCAGAACTCGTACAACACGTTCACGGTATCTCTGAGGAGACTACTACAGGTGTACATCGTTTGTATGAGCGTATGCGTAAAGGCACCTTACCAATGCCAGCGATCAACGTAAACGACTCCGTTACAAAATCTAAGTTTGACAATAAATACGGATGCCGTGAGTCTGCTGTTGATGCGATTCGTCGCGCTACGGACGTAATGATTGCCGGAAAAGTTGCTGTTGTTGCCGGTTATGGTGACGTAGGAAAAGGTACTGCGGCTTCGCTGCGTGGTGCAGGTGCGCGTGTGATGGTCACAGAGATTGATCCAATTTGTGCGCTTCAAGCCGTAATGGATGGCTACGAGGTTCGTCCGATGATGGATGCCATTTCAGCAGCGGATATCGTGGTAACGGCGACGGGTAACAAAGACATTTTGAGCGAGAAGCATTTCCGTGCCTTACGCGACAAAGCCATCGTATGTAACATCGGTCACTTCGATAACGAAATCGACATGGCGTGGCTCAACGGTAACTACGGTAACACAAAAATTCAGATCAAACCACAGGTTGACCTTTACGAAATCGAAGGTAAGCAGGTAATCGTATTGGCAGAGGGACGTTTGGTGAACTTAGGTTGCGCTACGGGGCATCCATCTTTCGTCATGTCAGCCTCATTCACCAACCAAGTGTTGGCACAGATAGAGCTGTGGTCCAACCGCGATAACGATAAGTACGTGAATGAGGTATATATGTTACCTAAGTTCTTGGATGAGCGCGTAGCAGCACTTCACCTAGGTAAACTGGGTGTCAAACTGGATACGCTTTCAGGTGATCAGGCAGAATACATCGGCGTAAAAGCTGAAGGCCC
>CAZNAK010000177.1:0-5665 GCA_964570645.1 uncultured Cytophagales bacterium
AGGCATCTTCCATGGTACGGAAAAAGTCGGCAGGCATGGGGTGTTTAAACGCCCAGCGTCGCGCATACTCTTTGAAGGCGTAGTCAAATAGCTCTCGCCCCATAATCGTCTCACGAAGGATATTTAAACCCGTAGCAGGTTTGCCGTAAGCGTTTGGGCCAAAGTTTTTGATCGACTCCGAGTTTGTCATAATCGGAACGAGGTCTTCTTTATCCATCGACATATAATCAACGATTTCGTGGGCAGGTCCACGATCTGTCGGAAAGTCACGATCCCACTCTACCTCTGCTAAATACTCAACAAAAGTGTTTAAACCTTCGTCCATCCACGTCCATTGGCGTTCGTCCGAGTTGATAATCATCGGGAAGAAGTTGTGACCTACTTCGTGAATAATCACGCCAACCATCCCGTATTTAATGCGTTCCGAGTACGTACCATCTGCTTCGGGACGACCGTAGTTAAAGCAGATCATCGGATATTCCATACCGTTTGAAGCTTCAACCGAAATAGCAACCGGATAAGGATAGCCGATTGTGTAACGAGAGTAAACTTTCAGTGTGTGTGCGACCACTTCGGTAGAAAATTTTTCATAAAGGGGGTTTGCCTCTTTGGGATAGTACGACATCGCCCAGATGAATTTTCCTTCAATTTCTACGCCCATTGCATCCCAAATGAGTTTGCGCGAGCTTGCCCAGGCAAAGTCACGAACGTTTTCAGCTTCATAAACCCATGTTTTGGTTTCCCCTTTTTCCACAGGATTTTTCTCTTTTTCGATTACTTCGTCTTGCGTTGTGATGATGACGGGATCATCAGCCGTACGTGCTTTTTCAAGACGTGAAAGCTCCGTAGCCGTCAATACTGACTTTGGATTTTGAAGCTCTCCCGTAGAGGCAACCATGTGGTCAGCCGGAACGGTCATTTCTACTTTGTAATCTCCGAAAGGAAGGGCAAACTCGCCACGACCAAGGAACTGCTTATTCTGCCAGCCGTTTACGTCATCGTAAACTGCCATACGCGGAAACCACTGCGCTAAGGTGTAAAGGCAGTTGCCGTCAGCTTCATCAAAACACTCGTAGCCACCACGCGTGCGATCTTGACGGCGGTTCGGGATATTGAAATACCAGTCGATTTGGAACGTAAATTTGTCACCTGACTTTAAGGCTTTTGGTAAATCCACGCGCATCATCGTTTTGTTAATAACGTACTGAAGCGCATTGCCTTTGCTATCCTTGACAACCTGAATTTTGTGACCTCCGTCAAAAGTTGGGTTTGCGTTGTTCAGCGCGCGCCCAAGACGATAAGGACTACCATCCAACGATGAGGTTTGCATTTTGTAGGTGTCAGACTCCTTGGCACGGACGTTCTGGTCGAGCTGTACCCAAAGATATTTGAGATCGTTGGGAGAGTTGTTATGGTAAGTGATCATCTCAGATCCCGTTAGGCGATGAAGTTCTTCGTCAAGCGAGCATTTAATATCGTAGTCGGCGCGTTGCTGCCAGTACTCGTGCCCGGGAGATCCATCTGCGGCACGGTAGGAGTTAGGGGTAGGAAGTTCTTGTGCAAGTTGTCGGAATGGTGATTTGTTGATGTTTTCTTCCTCTTGCGCAGTAGCTATCAGCGTACTGCCCAAGAAAAAAGCCATAAACAGAAACAGCTTTTTCATTGGTGATGAATTAGTTAGATGATAAAATTTAAATTCAGATTGGTAAATATAAGGTTTCTTTTGGACTTTAGGAGGGTAATTAACAAGTGTTCAAAAGAAAAGCCTTGAGTATGAAAGGAGAGCAGGTTGTGCTGAAACAACAATCTTTTAACGGCTTTGGTGATGAGTTAGAAGCCGAACTCCAGTAAGGCGTGCTTTTGGTAGGTATTCACACAAACCGTAATAAATTGGTTCACGTAGGGCTGGCTTCACAGATTGACTGGGGAGGCTTACACTGGGAAAATGCAAACGGCGACGATGTGATCCGAGATAACATTGTTTCTATCATGCCTCGCGCAGAAGCGGATTTGAACCTTTTGTGTGGTTTGCGTTAGGGGATCAAATTATCAGCGGAGCAACAGAGCCTATTGATACTGACGCACTGAATAGCCTTTCAGTAGGGATAGGACTTCGATTGAGTACTTTTTAGAATAACATGAAGGGGTATATTTATTCTTCAAGCATAGGGGCAACATCCTATGCTTCTTCTATTGGCTTGGTGTTTGGGAAGATTAGCATATTATGCAAATCACCACACTATGAACTCTATTTTTCTCGCACTAGACCTTTCAGAGGCAGCAAAGTCGGCTGCCTGCTTTGCCCAAAAACTAGCTCAGAAACATAAGGCTGAGGTCGTTATTTACTACAATTTCATGGTTTTACAGGCGGCCGGAGCGAACCAGCATACTTTTCGTAAAAAACAAAAAGCACACACCGACAAAGCGTTAACACAACTCAAAGAAATCTTTCCTGAAAGTTGCGCCCCTGTGGAGTATATCGTTTCTCATCAGCCTCCTGCACGAGAGGTATCGCGCTTACTGAAAAAGAATGAATTTGATCTTGCCGTTTTACCCAACGGAAAGATTGAGGAAACAGTGGGTCTGAGCCGTGACGCATTGCTAGAAAAGTTAACTTGTCCTTTTCTTCAGATTCCTTCCGATAGTTGTGATCAAAATTTTGAAAAAGTAGTATTTACGACCGACTTTGAAGACGAGTTTGAGGAGATGCTTCCCATCCTGAGGAGTTTTGTAGATAAATTTGATAGTCGCCTACACTGCCTGCACATCGAAACTAAAGAGGAGCAGCTTCATCACGACGAAGTAACACAAAAGATGGACGCACTCAAGGCATCCTTATCCGAGGAACTTCAAACCAATGTACTAACGGAGCTTGTTCGGGCTGATAAAGTAGTTCATGGATTGGAGAAGTACGTGGAGGAGCATGAACCAGATTTACTGATTATGTACCACAAAACACACTCATTTTTTGAGCGTGCATTAAAGGGAAAGACTAAGGCACAGCGTGCTGCCAAGACGCTCGAAGTCCCACTGATGATTTTAAATGACTAAAACCCTACTTATGAGATATCTAATACAGACGTTGACCTTCATCTTTCTTTTCTCCTCCCTTCAAGCGCAGGATCACCTCCCCGATCACTTCTACAAAAAGCTTATCGGAAAAAGCGAATACTTGACCTTTGAGTTAGATCTAATCCGCACAGGATCAGAAGCCTTGGGGTTCTTTGTTCAGGAAGGTAGTACGACCCAACGCGGAACCCTTGAGGGCGTATTCTTACAAAGTGGTATATTTTCTCTGGAGGAAATTAGTACCAACGACCCTATGGACACAGGAGATGATGAAATTATTGCTACCCTCTTGATTTCTCCACGTTCTGACGGAGCCTTTGAGGTTATATACACCAACCAACAGACAGGAAAGACGCTAGAATTCATCTTAGAGGAAAGTTATCCAGCGGGTAGTGTACCTATTCGCCTTGTCCATGAGGGGCGTTCGTATTCGGGGCGCGCGACAGTCGATTTGGTTTATGCTAAACTCATACACAACCAGCACGCACTCCGAAAAAATGTAAAGCCGATCAATACTTACATCAGTAGCCATATCTTGAACTACGACCATCCAAACAATAAAATATCTAATTTTGAAGACTATGGGGCATTCTTAGAAAACTTTATTAACCGATACAAGCAGATGGAGGCACAGTTGAAGGACGGTCAGGGCGAACTGCCGTATTGGGAAAATATCTATCATCTGCTCGTCGTGACGAATAAGAACGGCATCGTCTCCTTCAAATTTTCTGAATTGATCGAAGAAGGTAGTGCTCATTCTTTCAAAAAGATCAACTACGTCAACTTTAATCTGCAAACGGGTAAACCGATTCAGCTTGAAGAGGTAATGAAGTCAGGTTATGAGACGATACTCCAAAAGCTGGGTGAAGAAGCGTTTCGGGCGCATTACGGTTTTGCTGATATTAAGTCGTTCCGCGAAGAAGGGGTAAATTTCCCGCAAGATAAATTTACTTTGAGCGGTAATTATGTGTTCCGGAACAACGGTATCTCTTTTCATTACAACGCAGGGGAGATTGCAGCTGATGTAATGGGCGATTTTGACGTGTTCATACCTTACGAAAAAATCAGAGAATATATTGCCTCAGACAGTGCCTTGGCGGAATTAGCGAAGTAAACCTAAAAAAAGCGCACAGCGACGAGCATTTACTCACTTTAAAAATTCAACGGGTCGAAGTTTTTGAAGTGACCGTTGAGGCGGATGAGCTGCTTGGTGCGTTCGGTCTCACGGACAACGGGAACAACGCGATCAAAATGTTCGTTGAGGTAATTTAGTCGTTCGCTTTCTCGGTCAAACTGGAGTAACTGATACTCTTGTAGCTGCGAAAGTCCAACTTTATGTCCTACGCGGTAGGAGAGGAAAGAATCTTCAATATCAAATTTATTCTCTACGTTCAGAACCTCATAAAGCTCCTGAATGCGTTCATTGAGTAGCATTCGATCCGAGAGGGTGCTATCATCAGGAAAGCTTTCGAGTGGCTCTACCTCACCGCCAGCGTATAGTTTTCCTTCCATTGGGTTGATGAATCGCTGCAAACGGTAACGTTCTGTTCCTTCGGCAGAGATGTCCATTCTTCCATCTTCGTATCGTTTCACGACTTGCGTAACCCGTACCGCAGTGCCAAATTCTTGTAGTTTTTTTTCTAAATAGGGCGTTATGCCAAAAGGACGATTCTCTTCCACACTTTCGGCGATGAGTTGGCGGTAACGAGGCTCGAAGACGTGTAAATTGACCTGCTCGGACGGAAAAACAATTAAACTCAATGGAAATAAAGGCAGCATAAATTTTTAAACGTAAAGTGACGCGTAAATAACAATGCTTTTCTTTCCAAATGGTTTGAAGAAAATACTAATAAGTTTGATCAAGAAAGGTTTGAGCAGGTTATCTCTGTCGGTGGTTCTTGTCCAGCAACGCAAAACCACCAGAAGGCAACAAAGAATCCCACAAAAATTTTCAGCTTCCGAACAGATTCCCTATTTTTGCCCTCCGTTTAAAATTGCAGGGATTACCATGCGAAACGAAAAGCACTTAGAAGTATTTGACATTCCAATTCAGAAGCTGAAAAATGGTGAACATACGTTTACCTTCCAAATTACGGATGCCTTCTGGGAGCATTTTGAACACCCTGACATACAAAAAGGGGAGTTCGAGGTCAAGTTAAAGCTTGAGAAAAGTGATCGCGTGTTAAATCTTGATTTTGACATTGTGGGTACGGTGAACCTGATTTGTGACCGAAGTCTGCGCGGTTTTGTTGAGAAAATCCGATTACAGGAGCATGTTTTGTTCAAGTTTGGGCAAAACCATGAAGAATTAGATGTGTCGGTTTTTGAGATTCCTTACGATGCCGAACGCATCAACATCGCGCAGCTACTTTATGATCTGATTGGCGTTGCCGTTCCGATGAAAAAAATTCATCCTGAACTCCGAGACGAAACCGACGAGGAACTCGACGAAGATGGATTTTTAATTTACTCGTCCCAAGCCGACGAAGATACAACTGAAGAAACGATTGCTGACCCACGATGGGCAGCACTAAAAAACTTGAAGAACAAAAACTAAAACTGATAGCTAATGGCACATCCGAAACGTAAAATCTCG
>CAZNAK010000178.1:0-5637 GCA_964570645.1 uncultured Cytophagales bacterium
GGAGGGCTTGTTTGTGGCTCACGAGGAAGTACATTGGCTGCGTCCTGATCGCATGCTTTCTGCGGGAATGTCAGCGCGTTACCAGGCACGGATTCGGTACCGGCAGCCTTTGTCGGGTGTTACGCTTCACGCTGCGGAGTCAGGTATTTATTTCGTCTTTGACACACCACAACGCGGCGTTACGCCGGGGCAGTTTGTCGCTTGGTACGACGGAAATGAATTAATTGGCTCTGGGGTGATTGCTTGAGCGATGAAGACTTGGTAAGATTTTATTCATTTGATAATCAATACTTTAACCTTCGTAGAAAGTGCGTTTAATTCGGACTAGTCGCACTAGCTATTCAACTGCACAAACTTCTCCAGATCATAGGATTTACCCATCACGATGAGTTCATCGGCGTTTTCGATGATGGTATCGGGTTTGGGGCGATCAATGAGGTGACGAACAAACTCCTTTTGTCCTTCGTCGTATTCTTCGTGGCGGCGTTTAATTGCGATCAAGTCAAGGGCGTAGTTATTCATAAAGCCAATTTTTTCAATCGGACGGTTAATAACTCGTCGGGGAGCTTTGATCTCGGCGATAGAATAATCATCAGGAAGGGGTAAAAAGGCTTTCATGTTCGGATTCAGTAGGCTTTCAGCGACAAGCTTTCCGACTTCATCCTCTGGTGAAAGGATTTCTTTTACGCCGAGCTTCTCAAGGATCATCCGTTGCTGTTGGCTCATCGCGCGGGCAATGATCCGCTTTACCTTCAACTCCAAAAGCTGCACGGTCGTCATCAGAAGCCCTTCGGTATTTTCACCTATTGCAACCAAAACAGCGTCCATATCGGTAACGTTCTGAGAGCTTAGCGCACGCATATCCGTCGCATCGAGGGTAACGGCATAAGCCACATCATCTTTTACCAGATCAATACGATCCATGTCTTTGTCAATCGCTAAGACCTCTGCCCCGCGTGAGGCCAGGCTTTTAGCCACGGCATAACCAAAGTGTCCAAGTCCGATAACCGCAAATTTATTCATAGATTAAGCTAGTAGTACAAATTATAAATAAACGCTTTCGTTTAATAATCAACACGTTAGACTCCTTAGGAAGTGCGTTTAATTCGGTCTGGTCGCACTAGTTGGGCTTTAAGGTGATTACTCAGTACATCAAGCGCAACGTCAAGGCTTCCATTATTCGGAATAACTATGTCAGCAGTAGAACGTAAAGGTACAATATATTTCTCGTAGGCAGGCATGACATGATTCTCGTAGCGATAAAGCACATCGTCGAGGTTGTAGCCGCGCTCCTGAAAGTCCCGAAGCACACGACGACGGATCATCACGGGGTAGTTCGCATCAACAAACACCCGACAGTCCAAGCGTTGACTGATACGCGCATCGTAAAAAACATAAATCCCTTCAAGAATCACAATCGGGCGCGGCTCGACAACGATCCATTTGCTTTCTTTCTCGGGATTATTGAAGCCATACTCACGCCGGCGGATCGCCTTTCCCTCCAGTAAGGCCGATAGATCCGTAGCAAGCGCGTCAAAGTCCATGGATTCGGGGAGGTCAAAATTCCGTATTCCTTTTGGGTCTTTGGGCTGTACCTCCATGGGCTTGTAATAATTATCTTGTGCGATTATGGCTACATGCTCGCTTCCGAGCCGGTTGAGGAGTCTTTGGAGTGTGTAGGACTTCCCAGAGCCGCTTCCGCCTACTATGCCAGTCAGGTAAGGTGTCATGCTGCAAAGGTAATTACATTTTTTTGTAACTTTAATATTTCCAATCTTTGTGTAAGTATTTATAGTAAACCGTTACCTATTTCTGCAAAAGCCAACGCTGGTAGGAGATATAGTTTTTTCCAGACCTAAATTTCTTTTTAATGAGTCGTTTTAAGATCGAAGCCATTTCTGATTCCTATGTACCTAAAGAAAAAACTGAACCCACTCAGCCCCTAAACACAGAACTAACTGCAAAGCTAGATAAAGGGCATGATAAAAGTCGTAAAATTTACCTTACGCCACAGTCCGTAGTACAGATTTTTACGCATATTGGATGGGGAACGAAGACAAAGCAAAACGTCGTAGAACAAGGCGGAATCCTGATTGGCGAGGTTCTTTTTGACCCCAAGACAAAGACGCAGTACGGTATCGTCCGTGAAGCAATTGCAGGCAAACAAGCACGGGGTACATCTGCTTATTTGGAAATGAACCATGCGGTCTGGAAGGCTATGGTAGATCGTGCTGACGAAATTATTGACGCACGTCCCGAGGACAACTGGCAGATTATTGGCTGGTATCATACCCATCCAAACGACCTTTCGGTGTTCTTTTCAGCGACCGACTTGGGTACACAACGGACATTCTTTCGGGAACCGTGGCATTACGCCTTGGTTTTTAACCCACATAAAAAAGTTTGGAAGGCTTTTTACGGCGAAAATGCACATCCATGCGTGGGTTTAACACTGGGTAAAACAGAAAAATAATACTTTAACCAACCTTTAACGATAAACTTTATCTCATCCATGAAAAAGCAGTCTTCTAATACGTTCACCGATACTTTCTTACGTGCCCAACACTGGCAGATTTTTTCATTGAGCTTTCTTTTACCTCTTGCGACCGTATTTGCTATTGTATGGTGGATCAAGGAGCATTACCTATTTGATTCAAAGGACTTTATGGATCAACTAAAATGGATGGCTTACTTCGCTATTTTACCTCTCTTCGTGATTCCTTCGGTTACTTATTTTGGCTGGCTTTGGTCGGTAGCTATCGGACTACAAGCGCGCATCAAGGAGCAAAGCATTCGTATGCGTACAGCATGGTTTCGCGTCTTTTTCTTCTTTCCTTTCCTCGTTTTTGGTGCGACGGCAGCCCTGTTATGGTATTACGGGCGCGAAATAATGTTGATGCCAATAAATTATGAAGGCTTGATTCCCGTAGTGATCGGTTTACTAATGCTCTTTAATCAGTTTTGCCTGATTGCCGTACCATATTTTGCGGCTAAGTCGATCAAAGTAGCGGAAAAGCAGGACAAAGTGTCTTTTTGGAATCCTATGGGTACATTATTTTTGATTCTTATCTTTCCAATCGGTATTTGGTTTTTACAGCCACGGATTAACCGTTTGGTTTGAGGGAGGTGCTGACCCTCTGCTAGTGGTCTGAAAGACCCTGCCAGTAGCTTGTTCGCTATTCATCTACTACCAGAGTCTTTAGTCCGGGCAGTAGTTGAACATTTATACTTCATTTTTGTGGCTATCCGCCCAATAAGGTTTTATACGGTCCAGACGCTAATCGGTTATTAAAAACCAACCGTCTGGACTATCGACTACTGCTAGGAATTTTTAAACCGATCCCTCTACAAAAAAATCATACCCACCCTCTTGCGGTTGTATTCGGATAATGTCCGCCAAGGTCATTTTTACCAAAATTGCTGAGGCGATCCGTCTTGGCAAGCCTGTAATGTCCGCGTAAGTATCCAGACTGATACGCTTTTGAGTGGACAGGTACTGAAGGAGTTTTTTTTCGTCCTCACCGATCTGGAGGGTAATCTTGCGGTTGTTGCTTGAGTCACGCATAATTCGCTTCATCTCACGGCTTGCCTGCACACTTTTATCGTCTAGGCGCACGTAAGCAATTCGCCCATCTTTATTTGTGGGTTCGTCCTTCGGCATAAGGTACATGGGTTTAGGCGCATGCTCCTTAATATCAAAAACGACGACGACTCGCTCATCCCGAAGTTCGATTCTGTAGGTGTCATACTCTGGATAAGGCACACAGTATTTTTTCATGAAGCGTTCAAGCTCGAAAATCTCACCGTCGGGATTTTTCACACCTTTTAATTGACCGTCATCCGTCACGCCGATGAGCAAATAGCCGCCCTCAGTGTTGGCAAAGGCAACGATTTCACGTAAAATCTTGTGTGGATAATATACTTTTTGCTTAAACTCAATATGCACCCCTTCCCCTTGCTGGGCAAGATGCTTGACTTCCCGATAGTCCATAGTTGCTAAAGGGTTTTAGAGGTTGGAAGAAAAGGAGGCTACTCCGCTAGTGCGTAAATACTTACTAGGTTTCTGCCATAGCCGTCGTAGTCGAGTCCGTAGCCGACAACAAAACGATTTTCGATTTTGAACCCTAAGTAATCTATCGGCACCTCAACCTCAAGGGCTTCGGGCTTGTGTAGCAGCGTGGCGACGCGTACCTGCGTGGCTCCTTTTTGTTTAACATCTCGAATGATGGTATGCATAGTTCTTCCAGTATCAATGATATCCTCAACGAGCAAAACGGGACGACCCTTCACTAGGTTCGGTATCGGCAGAAGCACCTGCACCTGTCCTGTGGAAGCCATGCCTTCGTAAGAAGTATATCGAATAAATGAAACATCAAGATCAGTAGTAATTTGTCGCACTAAGTCCGCGGCAAAAATAAACGCGCCGTTCAGAACCGCAAGTATTACAGGACGCTGACTTTTAAAGTCTTCGCTAATTGCATTTCCGAGTTCAGCGATGCGCATGGCTAACTTTTCTGAAGATAAGAACTCCTCGAAATAGCGGTCTTTTACGCGAACATGGGGCTTTGGGGCGACCATCGGATAGTTACTTTAAGTATGGTGTAAGTTAGGAGTTTCTTTTTGAGAAATCAATCTTGAAACCTGTTTGTGCATAAATTAGTTTCATGTTTGCTTGCGATAAAATCCTCCTCAGATAGTGGTATTAAATTGGTTAGTCGAAGTACTTTTCTTGATCAAAGTTTTTTCTTTACTTTTACCTCATGCAAATTTATCTTGATCTACTGCAAAAAATCCTTGATGAAGGCGTAGCCAGAGGCGACCGTACGGGTACGGGTACGCGCAGCATTTTCGGGCATCAACTTCGCTTTGACTTGCGTGAAAACTTTCCGCTCCTAACGACCAAAAAGCTGCATCTACGTTCCATTATTTATGAACTTCTTTGGTTTTTGCGCGGGGAGACGAATATTCGGTTTTTAAAGGAAAACAAGGTCACGATCTGGGACGAGTGGGCCGACGACAAGGGCGAACTGGGTCCGGTTTACGGCAGCCAGTGGCGAGCCTGGCGGACAGCAAACGGCACAAGCGTAGATCAGATTTTACAGATCGTGGAGCAGATCAAGACGAACCCAAACTCTCGACGGCACATCGTTAGTGCGTGGAATGTCGGTGAAGTACCAAATATGGCCTTGCCGCCTTGCCATGTCATGTTTCAGTTTTACGTAGCCGAAGGGGAGCTTTCTTGCTCGATGTACCAGCGCAGTGCTGATGTATTTCTGGGTCTTCCCTTTAACATTGCTTCTTATGCACTGTTAACGCGCATGACGGCCCAAGTGACAGGATTGAAAGCGGGCGACCTGATTATCAGCCTCGGCGACGCACATCTTTACAACAATCACCTCGAACAAAGCCGTATTCAGCTTGCCCGAAAGCCCAAAAACCCGCCGCAAATGGAAATTAATCCTGCCGTAAAAGATATTTTTGGATTTTCATACGCAGACTTTACCTTGGTCAACTACGATCCGCACCCACACATCAAAGCACCGATCGCGGTCTAATCCTTGAGCCTATGTTTTTAGTAAAATTTCTTTGGTTAATTTCGATGGTCATTTATTTGGCGGCACTTCTCTTGACACAGCT